>DATCWW010000557.1:0-3953 GCA_036566145.1 Gemmatimonadales bacterium | reverse complement strand
GGAGGTGCCCGAGGAGGTGGATCGGGCGTTGCGCCGCGCGCTGTCGCGCTAGGCCGGCGGGCGGTTCGGGACGATGGCGGAGTTCGCGCGGGCGCTGGAGGGCGGAGAGGTGACCCGCGCACCCCTGCGTCCTCGCGCCCCTCAGACCCTGCGCCCCTTTGCGTCGCTGCGCCGGCCCGCCTGGATCGCCCTGGCTGTCGCGCTTCTCGCAGCCGGCTACTTCGCGGTCCGTCATCGCGCTCCACCCGCCCCCAAGCTTCTCGCCGTCCTCCCCTTCGAGAACCTGGGCGATTCGGCGGACGCCTACTTCGCCGACGGAATCGCCAACGAGCTGCGCAGCAAGCTCTCGGAGCTGGACGGCGTCCAGGTGATCGCGCGGGGGAGCAGCAACCAGTACCGCGGGAGCACCAAGCCGCCGGAGGAGATCGCTCGGGAGCTGGGAGTGGGCTACCTGCTGACCGCCACGGTACAGTGGGACAAGCCGGAGGGAGCGGGAGCACCGAGCCGGGTGCGGGTGATTCCGGAGCTGCTGGAAGTCGCGCCGCAGCGCGCGGCGCGGGCCCGGTGGCAGCATCCGTTCGACGCGGCGCTCACCGACGTCTTCGCGGTGCAGGCCGATATCGCGGTCAAGGTGGCCGACGCGCTCGGCGTGGTGCTGGGTGACAGCGCCCGCCGCCGGCTCGCCGTCGCCCCCACCGACAACGTCGCCGCCCACGACGAGTTCCTGAAGGGCGAAGCCGCCGCGCAGGCGATGAAGGCAGACAACGCCGGGCTCCGCCGGGCGATCGCCTACTACGAGCGCGCCGTGGAGCTCGACTCGACGTTCGCCGAGGCATGGAGCCAGCTCTCGCGGGCCCGCACCTCGCTCTACTCCAACGGGATCCCGGACTCTGCACTGGGCGAGGCCGCGCGGGCGGCCGCCGAGCGGGCACGGGCCCTGGCGCCGAACGATCCGCTGACCTATCTGGCCGCGGGAGATCTCTACAGCAGCGTGAACCCGACCGACAGCCGCCGGGCCCGTGCCGAATACGACGAAGGCGTCCGGCTCGCACCCGACAACGTGGATCTCCTGAGCGCGGCGGCCATCGCCTCGTCCGTGATGGCGCAGTGGGACACGGTCGCCGCGCAGCTCCAGCACGCACTTCGGCTCGATCCCCACTCCTTCACCGTGGCGCGGCGGCTGGCCACGGTGCGGCTCTTCCAGCGGGAGTATCCCGCCGCCGACTCG
Source organism: Gemmatimonadales bacterium (assembly GCA_036566145.1). Lineage (GTDB taxonomy): Bacteria > Gemmatimonadota > Gemmatimonadetes > Gemmatimonadales > GWC2-71-9 > CAVVWJ01. The sequence continues at coordinate 2,725 of DATCWW010000557.1, read as the reverse complement.
GCGATCGCGCGGGCCATCGAGCTCGCGCCGACCAACACCCAGGCGGCGTTGCTTCAGGTGATGATCGCCGTGGCGCGCGGCGACCTGCCCCGCGCACAGGCCGCGGTGGCGGCGGGCGCTCGCCGGATCGATCCCAGGACGCTGTACCCCTTCCTGGCCATGTACCAGGACCTGTACTGGGTACTGGACGACGACCAGCAGCGCGACGTGCTGAGCCTGCCGCCGAGCGCCTTCGACAACGACCGCGGCGTCTGGGCGCTGGTCCGGACGGAGCTGTACGAGCTCCGAGGCGACAGCGTCCGCGCTTTGGCTTACGCCGACTCGGCCCGGGTCGCGCTCGAGGCCCAGAGCCGCGCCGCGCCCGACGACGCGCAGCGCCACGCCATCCTCGGTGTCGCGCTGGCGTATCTGGGGCGGAAGGCGGAGGCGATCCGGGAGGGCCAACGGGGCGCCGAGCTGCTGCCGCTCAGCAAGGATGCGATCAACGCGCCCTACGTCCAGCTCCAGCTGGCCCGGATCTACGTGCTCACGGGTGAGCCGGACCAGGCGATGAGAATGCTGGAGGAGATGCTCGCGAGACCGTTCTACGTGTCGCGGGGCTGGCTGCGGCTGGATCCTGCGTTCCGGGGCCTCGAGGGGCATCCGGGGTTCGAGGAGCTGGTGGGGGAGTGACCCCAGGGCGCAGAGGCCCCGGGGGCCGCAGCCGAGAGGTGCGGCCGCTCAGCCCGCCGCGATCGCCGTCCCCTGAGCCGAGGCGAGGCGCCAGCCGTCGTCGCCGCGGACATAGACGTGGGTATAGCGGCTGTGCGCCGACCAGGACTGCTGCTGGTACCGGCCGCCCATCCGGGTCTGCCCGGTGACGACCGCCGCCGACCCGTAGACCCGGACCCGCGAATCGATCCGCTCGATGGACTCGAACACGAGCTGGCGCCCCGCCACCAGCTCTCGCAGGACCGGTCCGGGAATCTCCGATCCCGTCATCACGTCCACCAGCACGAAGTCGGGGGTGAGGAGCGCGTCGAGCACCCCGCCGTCGGCCTGGAGCAGCGCGGTGAAGAACCGGTCTTCCGCCGCGGACACCTCGTGTGGTGTGGTCATGCCGCTGACCCCGTGCCGCGTCGGGCTTCGTCCAGCCGTTTCCTCATGAGCAGATTCTGATGTCCCCGCGGGTACCCGTCCACCGTCGCCTCCGTGGTGAAGCCGTGCCTGGCGTAGAACGCCGGCGCCTGAAAGCTGAACGTCATCAGAAAGATCTGGGTGCAGCCGCGCCGGCGTGCCTCGCCCTCGGCCGCCGCGAGGAGCCGCGTGCCCAGACCCCGGCCGCGTCGTGGCTCCTCGACCCAGAACTGCCGGATCTCACAGCACCCGCCCCAGGTATTCCCGCAGATCCCGGCGACGATCCGCCCGGTGTCGTCCCGGACGAAGATCGCCAGCCACTCGCCGTCCTGTATCCCGGTCACGCCGGCATTGAACTCGTAGATCCGGTCCTCGAGATACTCGACCTGGTCGGGCCTGGGATCGGTCTCGACCACGAATTCCGGTGCCGTCATCCTTACCCCCTCCCTACCCGCCAGGGCGGATCGCGGCGGTTCGGCCCGGCGAAGAAGAGGCACAGCGCGTTGCCGGCGGGATCCCGGAGCCGCGCCTCCCGCCAGAGCCAGGGCTGGTCGGTGGGCAGGCTGTCGAACTGGATGCCCTCCTTCACCAGGCGCCCGACCGTGCCGTCGAGATCGGCGCACTCCAGATACACGACCGGCGCCGGCCCGACGCCGAGCTGGGCGGTCTGCTCGACCGACAGCGTGCTCTCGCCGTCGGGGCACTCGAAGCGGACGTAGCGCGGGAGCGCGTCCACGATGAGGCGGAGCCCGAGCCGCTGATAGAATGCCACGGCGGGCGCGAGATCCCGGGCGGGCAGCGTTACCTGATTCAGATTCATCGCAAGCGTCCGGTGCCAGATGTTGTCAAACGCTGCCGGCGCCGGCTTGGTTCCACCCGGACCGGACACCGCGCTACCGGGTTATGATCCTCCTACGATGACTGCTCACGCTCGACTCCTGTCCGTGAACGTCGGCCTTCCGCGCGACATCGAGTGGAAGGGCCGCACGGTGCACACCGCGATCTGGAAGGATCCGGTGCCGGGCCGCCGCCGGGTGAACCGGTTGAACCTGGCCGGCGACGGCCAGGGCGACCTGGCCGGGCACGGGGGCGAGCAGCGCGCCGTCTTCGTCTACCAGATCGAGTCGCATCGCTACTGGGAGAAGAAGCTCGGGCGGACCGGCCTCCTGCCCGGGCAGTTCGGCGAGAACTTCACGGTTGAAGCCCTGCCCGACGACGCCGTCTGCATCGGCGACCGGTACCGGATCGGCACCGCGCTGTTCGAGGTCACCCAACCTCGGGTGACCTGCTATCGGGTCGGCGTCCGGATGAACGAGCCCCGGATGCCCGCCCTGCTGACCGCCAGCGGACGGCCGGGGTTCTACTTCCGCGTCCTGGAGGAAGGCGAGGTGGGGGCCGGCGACGCCATCGTCAAGGTGAGCGATGGGCCGGAGCGGATGACGGTGGCGGAGATCAACGCGCTCCTCTATTCGCCCGACCATCCGCGCGACCGGCTCGAGCGGGCGCTCAGGATCGGCGCGCTCTCGCCCGGGTGGCGCTGGTCCTTCGAGCAGCTGCTTCGGAGCCCCGCGAGCGCGGCGAGAGGCGGCAACGCGGGGCTCGCGCCGGC
>DATCWW010000531.1:0-2220 GCA_036566145.1 Gemmatimonadales bacterium | reverse complement strand
GGCGGCATCTTCTTCAAGGCGCGCGACCCCGACGCGCTCCGCGCCTGGTATCGCGACCACCTCGGCCTGCCGGTCACCGAGTGGGGCGGCGTGACCTTCGAGCCCGCGCTGGCCAGCCCGGCGGGGCGACCCGGCACGCTGGTGTGGTCGGTGTTTCCGGCCGACACCAAGTACTTCGATCCCAGTCCTTCGCCGTTCATGATCAACTACCGGGTGGACGACCTGGATCAGGTCCTCGCGGCCTTGCGCGCGGAAGGCTGCGCGGTGGACGAGCGGGTGGACAGCTCGGAGTTCGGACGGTTCGGGTGGGTGGTGGATCCGGAGGGCAACCGGGTGGAGCTCTGGGAGCCGCCCGGGGAGGGCGAATGAAGACACGCGCCGCGCATCGCGACGAGCTCCAGAGCCTGCCGGCCATCGGGCCGAGCCTGGCGGCGGATCTGCGGGCGGTGGGGGTGCGGCGGGTGGCCGATCTCACGCGGCGCGACCCCGAGCGGCTCTACGCGCAGCTGAACCGGCTCCGGGGCACGCGGCAGGACCCCTGCGTGCTCTACGCCTTTCGCTGCGCGGCCTACGCGGCGCGGACCGCTCGGCCCAGACCGGCGTTGCTCAAGTGGTGGAACTGGAAGAATCGCGCATTGTGAGATCGGAGCAGGCTTGGCCCTTCTGGTTGGTGCATTCCTCGCGTTAGCCGTCGGCGCCGTCCTGGGCACCGGCGTGGGCCTCGATCGCGACCGGGCATTCTATCCCACGGTCGCAGCGGTCGTCGCGTCGTACTACGTCCTCTTCGCCGTGATGGCCGATTCCACCCGTGCACTCCTGGTCGAGACCGCCGTCGCCGGCGTATTTCTGGCGGTGGCGATGGCCGGGTTCAGGAGCTCGCTCTGGCTGGCGGTCGCCGCGCTGGCGGGGCACGGCGTCTTCGACGCGATCCACGGCCGGCTCATCGTCAACCCGGGGGTCCCGGTCTGGTGGCCGGCGTTCTGTGGCGCGTACGACGTGGTGGCCGCGGCATACCTCGCGTTCCTCCTGCTGCGGCCGCGGCAGGAGCAGGGAGCCTGACGTGCGGGTACACGTCATCGGCGCCGGACCGGTGGGGCTCCTCCTGACGGCGTTGCTCCAGCCGATCGAGGGGTTCTCCGTCCACCTCTACGAGAAACGTCGCGAGTACACCCGGACCCGGATGGTCCAGCTCGCCTCGTATCTGGTGGCGGATTCGGTCGAGAGCTACTGTGCCGATTACATCGACGGCGAGAGCGTCACGGCGATCTTCGATCCGCCGGAGCTCGCCGAGGGGCTGGCGTTCCGGCAGTCCATCCCGCCGGACCTGATGGCGCTGCTGCGCGCCTGGGCGGTGGGCTTCTGCCCGCTGAACATCATCGAGCGCTCACTCAGCGACCTGATCGACGCCCGTTCGTCCCATCCGGTCCGGCGCACCGCGGGCGCCCTCGGCGCCGAGGACGTGATGACGCTGCTGGCGCCGGGAGACATGGTGATCGACTGCACGGGCAGCCGGTCCGTGCTGCGGGACCGCCTGGTGCCCGGCGCCGGTGAGGCGGGCGCGAACACGTTCAACATCCGGCTCGAGTACGCGCTGGTCATCACCTTCCTGTACGGCCAGCCCTACGACTGCAACGAGTACTGCAAGTACTACAAGAACATCGAGAACCCGCACTACAAGTTCATTCCGGCGGTCAATCGCACCTACTACGACGGCAACATCAGCCACGTCACCGGTGTCGTCAACATCACGGCCGCCGATTTCGAAGCGATGCCGTCGCACTTCGACGGCCAGTGGCTGCGCACGAACTTCCCCCACGTGGCCCAGGCCATGGACCGCTTCATCGCCAAGGTGAAGGAGGAAACCCACGGCGAGATCCTGGGCGATCTGGAGATCGTCCGCATACCGCTGGACCTGTACCGGGCCCGGCGCGCCACCAGCCGGGCGTGGCAAGGAGTCGGCGACCACCCGTTCGCCCGGTCACCGGTGTTCCTGGCCGGCGACTCGGCCATGGGCTCGCCCTACTTCCAGTCGATCTCGCTGGGCTTCGAGTGCGCGATGTTCCTGGCGGGACTGCTCGGGCGGCGCGACCTGCGGCTGGAGGACATGCTCGACCGGTACGAGCTGTACATCTACAAGCAATGGCTCCGGGTGTACATGCGGAGCAAGATGATCAAGCACAACAAGGACCTGTTCGAGTGCGTCGGGGACACGTTCGCCGT
>DATCWW010000566.1:0-2909 GCA_036566145.1 Gemmatimonadales bacterium | reverse complement strand
GCTCGCTGCCCCCGGCGCCCTGGGTGCAGGCGCCCACCGCGAGCAGCGCCACCATGCCCGCGCCGACCGCGGCGCTACGGCAGCGCGAAGACATAGACCGTGCCTCCCGGCTGGCTGTAGCTCGGCAGGTCCTTCATGCCGTTGACGAACCCGAGCGCCCCGGTGGGGTCTGTCGTATCGAGTCCCAGCGCCACCGCGCCGCTCCAGCCGCCGACACCGGAGTACACCGCGACGTACTGCCTGCCGTCGGGGCCGAGATAGGTGATCGGGTTCCCCAGCGTCCCGGAGCCGGTCTTCAGCTGCCAGAGCACCTTTCCGTTCCGAGCATCCACCGCCTTGAACCAGCCTTCCATGGTCCCGTAGAACGCCACGTCGCCGCCGGTGACCAGGGCGCCGGTCCAGACGGGGAACCGCTCGGGAATCGCCCAGACCTTGCGGGCCGCGACCGGGTCCCAGGCGATGAACTCGCCGCGGTTGCCCCCCGGCCCCGGATACATCATCACTTCCGCGCCCACGTACGGCGTGCCCGCGATGTAGCCCACCGAGGTGCCCCTGTAGTCCATGCACAGGTTGGTCGCGGGGCTGTAGATCAGCTTGGTGCGGAAGGAGAACGCGGCGGGCTGCTGGTCCTTGGCGCCGGTGGCCGCCGGACAGATCCCGGTCGTGTTCACACCCTCGTGTGTCTCCTTGTCCTTCGCGACCTGGGGACGCCCGGTCTTCAGGTCGACGCCGCTGGACCAGTTCACGTGCTCGAAGGGCGTCGCCGAGATCACCTGGCCGGTTTGACGATCGAGCAGATAGACGTACCCCGTGCGGCCCATCTGCAGCAGCACCTTGCGCGGCTGCCCGCCGATGATGAGGTCGAGCGGAATGTTCTCGTTGATCGCGTCGTAGTCCCACGAATCGTGCGGCGTCGTCGGATAGGCCCACACCGCCTCGCCGGTCGCGGGGTCTCGGGCGAAGATCGCCGTGGTCCACAGGTTGTCACCCGGACGCAGATCCGGGTTCCACACGCCGGGATTGCCGTTGCCGTAGAACAGCAGGTCGAGCTCGGGATCGTAGGTCACCCAGCCCCACACGGTGCCGCCGCCGATCTTCCACTGCTCGCCGGGCCAGCTCGAGACGCCCCGGTCCTTGCCCTTGAGCCAGTCGTACGCCGGCTTGAAGCGAGGGCCGATCTTCACGTCCTGGTCCGGGCCGGTATGGGTCGCCTGCCACAGCACCTTCCCGCTGCCCAGGTCGAGCGCCGTGATCCAGCCGCGCACGCCCATCTCGCCGCCGCTGTTGCCGACGAAGACCCGGTTCCCCACGATGAGCGGCGCCATCGTCATCGTCTCGCCCCTGGCGATGTCGCCCAGCTTGGTCTGCCACGCGACCTTGCCGGTCTTCGCGTCGAGCGCGACCGTCACGTTGTCGAGGCGGTTGAACACGATCTTGCCGTCGCCGTAGGACGCGCCGCGGTTCACCACGTCGCAGCAGGCCTCGCCCTGCGAAGCCGGGTCGGTCGGCGGCGTGTAGCTCCAGCGCAGCGGACCGCCGGGACGACTCAGGTCGATCGCGAACACCTTGTTCGGGTAGGGCGTGACCACGTACATCATGCCCGCCACCACGAGCGGCTGTCCCTCGAACCCCCGTGCGAACCCGGTGGAGAAGCTCCACGCGAGCCGGAGATTGCCGGCGTTGGCGGTGGTGATCTGGTCGAGCGGGGAGTAGCGGGTCCCGGCGTAATCACGCCCGGGAAGAGTCCATTCGCCGGGCCGGGGAGCCCCGGGCTGATCGACCAGACCGCTGTCGGGCGAAGGTCGGTGCGGCGGCTCGGCTTCAGCCCGTTTCGGGGCCGGACCCGCGCACGCCGCGGTCGCGAGCGTGACGGCCGGAAGGAGCGCGGCGCGTGCTGCCGTCGTCAGGCGGCCGGCGCTATGTTTCCTGCGTAGAGGTCCGTTCAACATGTAGTCCGGTGTGCCTGTGCCGTTCACTCCCTAGATCAGGGAACATTCGGCCTGCCGCCGTGATCCACCTCACCCCCGCTCCGAGCCGCTCCTGCCTCGTCCTGACGACGCGATCCCCGGCGCCGCTCGCGCAACTTCGCTCCGGGTCGACGCATCCGCGCTCCGGCTCGCCGTCGTCGGTTGCGGGCGGGTCTTCGAGCGGTTTCATCACCCCGCCCTGCTCGGTTCGTCCGAATGGGAGCTGGTCGGAGCCGTGGACATCCGTCCGGCGCGGCTGCGCTGGCTCTCCAGCGTCCGGCCCACGGTGCCCGTGGCCGAGTCGCTGGGCGCACTGCCGCGGTCGGAGCCGCTCGACGCGGTACTGATCGCGACGCCGCCGGAATCGCATTGCGCGCTGGGCGCCGAGGTGCTGCGCGGCGGCACCCATCTCCTGGTCGAAAAGCCGCTCGCGCTGCAGCAGGCCGAAGCGGTCTCCCTGCTGGCGTTGGCCGACAAGGCCGGGCGGCAGGTCTGGGTCGGCTTCAACCGCCGGTTCCGCTCCGCGTACGCGAAGCTGCGACGCCTCCTGGAGGAGCTGCCGGCCGGCCGGATTCGCGGCCTCGAGTTCGACCTGCACACCGATCCACGCCGCTGGGACGCGATCACCCGCCCCACCAGCGACCCGGAGGCGCGCGGCGGTCTGATCGACGACCTCGCCTCCCATCAGCTCGATCTCGTCCCCTGGCTGTTGCGGCGGCCGGTCGAAGCCGTCCGCGCGCGCTACCTGCGCCGCGAGCTCGGCACGAGCGTGGTCGAGATCGAGCTGCGCCTCAGCGGGGGCGTCGAAGCCCGCTGCCGTGCCGGCCACGGGACGCGGCAGCTCGAGCGGATCGCGGTAGACCTGGGCGACCGGCTCCTCGTCGCGGCGCCCGGCGGGTTGCTCGCCACTTCGCGCGCCCTTCTCCCGCTCGTCGGGCGGCG
>DATCWW010000470.1:0-2077 GCA_036566145.1 Gemmatimonadales bacterium | reverse complement strand
TGGCGCCTCATTGCACGAATCTGTCCACGTTGACGGCACAAGGACGGGTTCCTATCTTACCCACCGCGGTAACGGAGAGCCACATTATTGAGCCAACAGGTCCAATGATGGGCCCACATGCCGTGGCCGATGTCAGGCCCTTCGGGGAAGACAGGAGTCAGGGTGAGGGCGCCGAGCGTTTCCATTGGGCTTCAATAATCCTCTTCGTTGCCGTCCCGACGCCGACCTTTCGAGGTCGGCGTCGCTCGTTTCCGGTACCCTGCCGCGTCGCCCTGGCCCGCCGCCCTAGCCCGCCGCCCCCGATCCCGGCATCTTCCTCCGAGCCCATGCACGGACCGGTTGATGCCGAGAGCGAGCGTGACCCGGCGGGTGCACTTCAACGCCGCCCACCGGGTACATAATCCCAACTTTTCCGACGATTGGAACCGGAAGACGTTCGGAGTCTGTAACAACCCGAACTACCACGGTCACAACTACGAGCTCGAGCTCACGGTCGAAGGGGAGATCGATCCGGCCACGGGATACGTGCTCGACCTGAACATCCTGAAAGAGCTGGCCCAGGAGCGGCTGCTCCGCCACCTGGACCATCGCAACCTCAACCTCGACGTCGACTGGTTCCGCGAGCTCATCCCCACGTCGGAGAACATCGCCGTGGTCTGCTGGCGCGAGCTCCGGGCCGCTCTTCCCGACACCCTCATCCTGCGTCTCCGGCTCTGGGAGACCCCGAGGAACTACGTGGACTATGCCGGCGCGTGACGACGTATCCGCCCGACCCGGGCGTCAGCGGGTGACCGCACCCCGGGCCGAGGCCCCCCATCTGGAGCCGTTCGCCGATCACGTCCGCGACATCCTGAGCGCCCTGGGCGAGGACACCGGGCGCGAAGGACTGGTCAAGACCCCGGAGCGGGTCGAGTCCTCGCTCCGCTGGCTCACCCAGGGCTATCGGATGACGGTGCGTGATGCGGTGGGCGATGCCGTGTTCGAGGAGACCCACCAGAGCATGATCATGGTGCGCGACATCGAGCTCTATTCGCTGTGCGAGCACCATCTGCTGCCGTTCTTCGGCCGGGCCCACGTGGCCTACATTCCGAACGGCAAGATCCTGGGCCTCTCCAAGGTGGCCCGCATCGTGGACGTCTTCGCCCGCCGGCTGCAGGTGCAGGAGCGGCTGACCGACCAGATCGCCGACGCGATCATGGAGGTGCTGCACCCGACCGGAGTAGGCGTAGTCATCGAGGCCGCGCACTTCTGCATGATGATGCGCGGGGTGGAGAAGCAGAACTCCCGGACGGTCACCAGCGCGCTGCGCGGCATTTTCCGGGACGACTCGAAGACCCGGGTCGAGTTCCTCCGTCTGGCCCACGGCGGCCGTACCGGCGAGTGACCACGCTGGCCGGCCGCGTGGCGCTGGTGACCGGCGCTTCCCGCGGCATCGGCGCGGCCGTGGCGGAGGCCTTCGGGGCCGCGGGCGCCACCGTCGTCCGGGTCGCCCGCTCGCTCGACGACGCCAGCCACCAGGCGGGGCTCGACATCCGGGCGGATCTCACCGACACCGCTCAAGTCTCGAAAATGGCGGAGCGGGTGCGCGCCGAAACCGGCGTACCCGACGTCGTGGTGCACAACGCCGGCGGGTTCCTGCTCAAGCGGCTCGCCGACACCACGCCCTCCGAGTTCGACGAGCAGGTCCGGGTCAACCTGCGCGCGGCGTTCCTGGTGGCCCGCGAGCTGCTGCCGGCGATGGCCGCCCTCGGGCGGGGGACGTACGTCAGCGTCGGCAGCGTGGCCGATCACGTCGGCTTTCCCGAGAACGCCGCGTATGCCGCCGCGAAGTACGGCCTCCGCGGTCTGCACGAGACGCTGGTCGCCGAGTATCGGGGCACCGGCGTCCGGCTCACCCTGGTGTCTCCCGGGCCGACCGACACGGCGATCTGGGATCCGTTCGATCCCGACCACCGCCCCGGATTCCCGGCCCGTGCCGCCATGCTCCGGCCGTCGGATGTGGCCGACGCGATTCTCTTCGTCGCGACCCGGCCTCCGTCGGTGCAGGTGGACTGGCTCCGTCTCGGTCCGGTCTGAC
>DATCWW010000467.1:0-4423 GCA_036566145.1 Gemmatimonadales bacterium | reverse complement strand
TCGTCTCCAGCTCGATCACGGTGACGCCGCCGCCCAACCAGCCGCCGACCGCGAGCGCCGATCAGTACGAGGTCGCGTCCGGCACCGCCCTGACGGTGGGTGCCCCGGGAGTGCTGGGCAACGACAATGATCCCGACGGGGACACGCTGACGGCCAGCGCGGTGGATCAACCCGCAAACGGCACCCTGGCTCTCTCCTCGGACGGGTCGTTCACCTATACCCCGAACACCGGCTTCTCGGGTCAGGACACGTTTACCTACACGGCCGGTGACGGGACCGACACATCGGCCCCAGCGACAGTGACGATCACGGTGGATCCGCCCGTGGTCGGCGTCTCGCCCGGCCCGCCCAGCGAAGCCGCTCAAGACTTCACGGTTGCTCCGACGGTTTCTCCTTCGGGCACGCTCACTTACACGCCTGCGACGCGCGGGAAGGCCAAGGCAAGAGTCGCCGCCCACGATGACGGGGCACGGCCAATGGCGGGCACGACACCAGCCCCGAATACACCATCGCCTTCAATTTCGAGTAGCACCCTAGCTACATTGTAGTGCACGTACTTGCACTTGGGCGGAGGGTGTGATCTACCTCCTAGTCCAGCCCAGGGCCCCTGTACTAGGCTTCCTGGAACAGCAAACAGTTCGATCTCCTCCTTCTCGCGGGCGGTGCCTTGCGCTTCCCTCGGGCCGTCGTGGCGTCCCCGACTTTCGTGCTACCGAAATCGACCTGCTGGCGCCTCGCGCCGCTCGTGCTGCTCGCCGCTTGCGGCGGCGGCGACCTGACCCTGCCCAACGAGGGTCAGCCGTCGGCGCTGACGGTGGCCAGCGGTAACAACCAGAACGGGACCATAGGGGAGCCGTTGATCGACCCCCTGGTGGTGCGGGTGACCGATGGCTTCGGCGATCCGGTCGCCGGCGTGACCGTCGTGTGGTCCGCCGAGACGGGCGGCACCGTGGACCCCGCCAGCAGCGTGACGTCCGCTGACGGCTACGCCAGCACGGAACGGGTCCTCGGCCCGGCGATCGGGACGTACGTCACCCGGGCCGAGGTCAGCGGGGTCGCCGATCCCCCCCAGCCGGTCGTGTTCACCACCACCGGCGTGGCCGCCCGGCTCTCCTTCACGGTCGAGCCGCCGGCGACCGCAGTCTCGGGGACCGCGTTCGAGCCCCAGCCTGTGGTGCAGCTGCAGGACGCGTCGGGCGAGGACATCGCGCGGGGCGACGTCGTCGTCACGGTCCAGATCTCGGCCGGCGGCGGCACACTCGACGGCACCACCTCCGCCACGAGCGATCCGCAGGGGCGCGTCGCCTTCACCGATCTGGCGATCCGCGGCTCGCCCGCCACGCGCACCCTCATCTTCGCGGCCGACGGCTTCGCCTCGGCGACCGCCCTGGTGGCGGTGGGCGTGGGAGCGCCTGCGTCGATCGAGTCGGCCGCCGGCGGCGGCGAATCCGCGGTGGTCGGCACGGCGGTGGCGACTCCGCCGGCGATCCTTGTCCGCGACGCCGACGGCAACCCGCTGGCCGGGATTCCGGTCTCGTTCAAGGTGACCGGGGGCGGCGGCTCGGCCACCGGGCGCACGCCGGTGACCGGGAGCGACGGGGTGGCCACCGTCGGCGGCTGGATTCTCGGTCAGGAGGCGGGAGCCAACGCACTGCAGGCCACCCTCTCCGGGCTCGAGGTGAGCGGCAGCCCGGTGGTCTTCACCGCGACCGGGACCCCGGGGCCGGTGAGCGCGGCGAAGAGCCTGGTGGTCGCCGATCCCGCCCAGATCTCGGCCTCGAGCGGCGCGAGCGCGAGCACCAGCACCATCACCGTCACCGCGCGCGACGCGTTCGAGAACCCGATTGCCGGGCTGGCAGTGACCCTCTCGGCGACGGGCAGCGGCAACGCCCTGACCCAGCCCGCCGGTCCGACCGCAAGCGACGGCACCACGACGGGAACCTTGAGCGCCACTATCCCCGGGGATCGAGTGGTGAGCGCCGAGGTCGCGGGGGTGGCCGTGACGCAGACGGCGACCGTGAGGGTCTCGGCCGGAACCCCGGTTGCCGACAAGAGCAGTGCCACCGCTCCGGGCGGGACCGCGGGACAGGTCACCACCATCCAGATCCACCTGAAGGACGCCCAGGGGAATCCCGTCGAAGGGCGTCGCGACGCGATCAGCGTAGCGATCAGCGGGGCGAACACCGTCAACCAGGTGCCGGTCACCGAACAGGGGAGTGGGAACTACACGGCGAGCTACACCCCGCAGAAGTCCGGCAGCGATGTGATCACCGTCAAGGTGCTGGGAACCTCGCTTCCCGGCTCGCTGACCAGCACCGTGATCGCCGGCCCGCCGAGCCCGCTGACTACCACCGTGGACGTGCCCTCGCGGGTGACTGTCTTCCCCAACGAGCTTCCGGTGCGGGTCAAGATCACGGCGTTCGATGCCCTGGGGAATCGGATTACCCGCGGGGGAGCCAACTACGAGGTGCGGGTCCAGGATGGCAGCACGGAGGGCGCTCCCCTGGACCTGACCGACAACCGGGACGGGACCTACAGCACCAGCTTCAACCCCGGAACCGGCGTCTTCCTGGTGCATGTCCGGCTGGACGGCACCGAGGTGAAAGACAGTCCGTTCCAGGTCATCGTGAGCTTCTTCTGACCTCAGATAGTCGCAACGGGCGCAAGGAGTTGGACGCGCGGCTCGGGGGTTGACCCTCCTCTTGCCGGCGGCTATCTTGCTCCGCCGCACGCCCTGGTGGTGAAACTGGTAGACACGCTATCTTGAGGGGGTAGTGCCGAAAGGCGTCGCGGTTCGAATCCGCGCCAGGGCATCGGATCACCGGCCACTGTAGCTCAGGGGTAGAGCTCTCGATTCGTAATCGAGCGGTCGTCGGTTCAAATCCGACCAGTGGCTCTCCTTTCGATATCATTCGGCCCACCGTTCATGGTGGGCCGTTCTGTTTTGCGGTCTTCCTACCGGCGCTACCGCTCGCTCCGGTCGAAGCGCGCCAGCACGTGAAGCACGATCGCCAGCAGCACCGTGACGCCCGCGGCCAGCCGGAAATGCCCCAGGCCGGCGGCCACGCCCATCGCGGCGGTGGCCCAGATCGAGGCCGCCGTGGTGAGACCCTGGACTCGGTCGTTCCGGTTCACGAAAATGATCCCACCGCCCAGGAAGCCGATGCCCATCGCCACGGCCTGGATGGCCCGAAGGGGGTCCGATCGCCCCGCGCCGAGCTCCACGCTGGCCACCTCCGCCAGCCCGGTATAGAGCGCGGCCGCGATCCCGACGAGCATGTGGGTCCGAAGCCCCGCCGACTTGCCGGCCCGCTCCCGCTCCGAGCCCAGCACGCCGGCCAGGAGCGCGGCCACCACCAGTCGGCCCAGGATGACGAAGTCGGGATGCACGCCACGCCTCCGGCGGGGAGGAATGCAACGTAGCGCGGCGAGGTGGTTCCGGCGAGCGGGCTAGGAGGCGGTGCCGAGCAGGAGACGGCGCATCGGGTGCCGGGCGTAGATCGGCTGGAGCGCGAGGTATCGGGTCATGAGACGCGTGCCCGGCACCAGCAGCTCGTACCGCTCGAGCAGCTCGAGGGCATCGCCCCCGGCCGGCATCGCCGCGGTGGCCTGCAGGTAGTGCACGGCGAAGGCGACCGCCTCCGCCTGGTGCTCCGCGGTGTTGTCGTGCCCGTAGCGCCGCTGGTCGGGAATCGGCGGCACGTCCCGCCAGAGGGCGCGCATCTGCGCCGGCGACCGCGACTGCCAGCGGTGGCCCAGCTCGTGGGCCATGGCGTGGCGCAGCTGCTCTTCGCTCACGATCCGGGCGGGATCGAGGGCCAGGGAATCGCGGCGGCCCACGTACTCGCCCAGCCGTCCCGCCTGCCGACCCTTGGGCCCGACCAGTCCCACCGGCCGGCGGGGACGACCGAAGAGCGCGTAGAGCGTGTCGGCGTAAGGGCTCGACTCGATGCGCCGGGTGACCGCGAGAATCGCGGCGCTGTCGTCGGATGCGGCCAGGGGGGCCCGCGGCGTCCACTCCCGCGAGGCGAGGCTGTCGAGCCAGGCGGGATGTCCCACCATGTCGAGCAGGACGCCTGGAGCGTCGGTCGCGAAGACGCTCCCTTCCACCCGGATCAGATAGACCGTATGCGGCCCCTCGCCGGCCACGTAGGCCAGATCCAGCGTGGTAGCCCGCCAGGAGCGGCCCTGGCGGGTGCGCACCGGCCCGACCAGGGGGGAGGTCTGCATGATCTCGCCATCGCTGGCGCGGAAGACCAGCCCGGTATCGGTCAGCAGGAGCTGGCCGGCTCGGGGCGGGAGGCCCCGCTCCGAGAAGTACCCGGCGATCACCGCGCCGGCCCGCAGGTCTCGGCGAACATCCCGCCCGGGGACGTTCCCGGTTTCCGCGCGCAGCGTGTCGCCCGCCGGCGCGTAGCCGGCC
>DATCWW010000452.1:0-4737 GCA_036566145.1 Gemmatimonadales bacterium | reverse complement strand
GCGCCGTGGCCGAGCCCCCAGCCCGCCGCGACTCCGGCCGCGGCGAACAAGGCGAAGGCGACGGCCAGCGCCGCGGTCGAGGCGTCGAGGCTCCCGCCCACGCCCAGCACCGTGGCCAGGGTACGGTCGCCGCGCCGGATGTCTTCCTCGAGCTGGTAGATCTGGGTGAGGGGGTACAGCGCCGCGAAGAGGGGACAGAACGCGATCAGCGCGAGACCGCGGGCCGGATCGAGCGCCAGTCCGGTCGCGGCCCATCCGGCAAACGGCGTCAGGGTGCCGAAGCCCACCATGTTGATGATCCAGTCGGCCCCGGCGACGGCCTTGAGCCGCATCGGCGGGACCGAGTACAGCACCGACAGCACCACACAGGTCGCGTAGGCCACCTGGTAGGCGGGCGGCAGGAGGAGCGCCGCACCCTGCCCGGCCAGCATCAGCCCCAGGCTGGCCAGGGCGAGGCCGCGAGGCGGCGGCGGTGGGCGGCGGAGGTAGGCGATGTCCCCTTCGTCGCGGTCGAAGGCGCTGTTGAGGGCCAGCGTTCCGCCGTTGAGGCAGACGACCCAGAGCGCGACGCCGAGCAGTGCCTCGGAGAGGTGAGCGCCCGCGCGGAGGCCGGTGATCCCGACGGCGAGCAGATACCCGAGTGCGGCGTGCCCCGCGACGATCGGCCATTCGGCGGGGCGAAGGTGGAGGAGGTAATCGAGCCGGGTCCCCAGCAGGCGGTAGCCCGCGCGCCGGGCCACGCTCACCAGCAGAGACCCAGGTGCCTGGCCGCGAGGCGAAGTCCCTGCAGGGTGAGATCAGGATGTACCCGCTCGAGCGACGCGGTGAGCGGTGCCACGATCCCGGCGAGCCCCCCGGTAGCGATCGCGCGGGGTGAGCCGCTCCCGGGCCATTCCGCCCGGATCCGCCGCACCATGCCGTCGACGGCATCCGCCGCGCCGTACAGCACGCCCGCCTGAATGCATTCCTCGGTGCGCCGCCCGATCACCCTCGGCGGGGGCGTGAGCTCGGTGGCCGGCAGCTTGGCGGCGCGTCGGGTGAGCTGGTCCGCCGCCGTCCGCAGACCGGGCATGATGACGCCGCCGATGAAGCGTCCATCCGCGGTGATGCAATCGAAGGTGGTGGCGGTCCCGAAGTCCACCACGATCACGTCCTCCCGGTAGAGCTCCACCGCGGCGAGCACGTTCACGATCCGGTCGGCGCCGACGCTCAGCGGCTCGTCCACGTCCAGCCGGACCGGCAGGGGGGAGCGGGCGTCCACCGCGACGGCCGTGCGGCCGGTGGCGCGCGCCACCCCGGAGACCACGCTCTGCGTGACCGCCGGCGCCACCGAGGCGAGGCACACCGCGCGCACCTCGTTGGGGGAGTTGCCGGCCCGGACCAGCACATCACCGACGGCCCCGCCCCACTCGTCAGGGGTCCGGTCCGGGAGGGTCGTGAGGCGCCACTGGGCCTGGAGGGTGTCGCCCTGGAAGAGCCCCAGGGTGATCTCGGTGTTGCCGATGTCGAGGGCGAGGAGCATGGCTCGAACCTATCGGGTGAAGGACCGCTGGGCCAACTCGACATGGCCGGCACGGACCGCCGCCAGACGCTCGTGGGTGCGGACCAGAAGGGCGCCGTCGTCGGCGATCCCCTCGGCGCGGCCGGCGAGAGGCGCCCGGAGCGGCCGGCCGCGGAGCCAGTCCCGGCGCTGGAGCTCGCGGGACTCCTCGGCCGTGAGCCGCTCCGCATGGGGCACCGGCCCGCGCAGCGCGTCGAGGATCCCGGGCAGGACCTGTTCCACGGAGGCATCGGACAGGTGCTCGCGGAGCGCAGTGGCCGTCAGGTGCAGATCGTCCGGAATGGAGTTGGTCACGTTGAGGCCGAGGCCCGCCGTCACCCAGGCCAGGCTCTCGCCCTGCCAGCGGGCCTCACACAGGATGCCGCCGAGCTTCCGGTCGTGGACCATCAGGTCATTGGGCCACTTGAGCATCACGGGAAGCCCCTGAGCGCCGGCCTCGAGCGCCGCCGCGACGAGCAGACCCAGCCGGAGGCTCAGGAGCTCCACTCCGCCGGAGGACGGCGGCCGGTACAGCACGCTGAGCCAGAGTCCGCCCGGCGCCGAGTCCCAGGCGCGGCCCCGCGAGCCTCGTCCCCCGGTCTGCGCCTCGGCCAGGACCGCCGTGCCGGCCGGCGCCCCCTGCTCCGCCAGCTCGTGCAGCCGATCCATCGTCGAGCCGATCCGCCCGACGCGGTAAAGCTCGGCGGCCACTCAGCGCACGAACAGCAGCAGGAGCGCGCCGAACACGATGCGGTACCAGGCGAACGCAGCGAAGCTGTGGCGCGACACGTACGCCAGGAACCCTTTCACCACCACCAGCGCGCTGAGGAACGAGACGCCGAACCCCACCGCGAACGCAGGCGCGTCCGCGGCGGTGAGGGCGTCGAGGCTCTTGAGCAGATCGTAAAGCGTCGCCGCCAGCATGACGGGGATCGCCAGGAAGAAGGAGAACTCGGTGGCCGCCCGGCGCGAGAGGCCGAGCGCGTACCCACCCATGATCGTCGCGCCGGAGCGCGAGGTGCCGGGCACCAGTGAGAGCACCTGGGCGAGTCCGATGCCGAGGGCCGTGCGGGCAGGCACCGCGTCGGCCCGATCCAGCGTCTCGGGGGGCCGCCACCGCTCGATCAGCAGGATCACGATGCCTCCGGCCACCAGCGCGGCCGCCACCACCGGGACCCGGAAGAGGTGCTCCTTGATCCAGTCGTGCGCCAGGAAGCCGACGACGGCGGCCGGCAGAAAGGCGATCAGCAGATTCAGCAGGAAGCGGCGGCTGGGTCCCTCGGTGCGTGCCGCCAGCACCGCCTCGATGAGCCTGGCGCGATAGAGCCAGACGATCGCCAGGATGGCGCCGAGCTGGATGAAGATGTCGAAGGTCTTGGCGACCTCGCCGGTTCGGCCCAGCCAGGAGCTGGCGACGATCAGGTGACCGGTGGAGCTGACGGGGATGAATTCGGTGGCGCCTTCCACCAGGCCCAGCACCACCGCCTCGAGCAGCGGGTCAGCCGACACGCCGGCTCATCGCAGCACGTCCTGGTACAGCGCCTCGTACATCGGCACGATCCGGTCGGCCGAGAACTCGCGGGCCTTCGCCAGCGCGGCCGAACGCATGCTCGCGTGGCGCGCCGGGTCGCGCAGCAGCTCGACCGCGCGGCGTCCCATCGCCTCGACCGAGCCGACCGGCTCGAGGATGCCGTTCACGCCGTCGTCCACCACCTCGGGCAGGCCGCCCGCCCGGGAGGCGACGACCGGGGAGCCGCAGGCCATCGCTTCCAGCGCCGCCAGGCCGAACGACTCGGTCTGCGAGGGGAGGAGGAAGAGATCGCTTTCCTGCAGGAGCGACGCCACCGAGTCGAGCCGGCCGAGAAAGCGCACGTCGCCCGCGACCTGCAGCTCGCGGGCCTCGGTTTCGGCGTCCACCCGCTCGGGTCCGTCACCGATCATCACCAGGGTGGCCGGCATCGCCCGGCGGATCCGGGCGAAGACCCGGATCACGTCCTTCACCCGCTTCACTTCCCGGAAGTTGGAGATGTGGGTGATGATCCTGTGGTTCGCCGGCGCCAGCGCGCCCCGGCTCCCGTCGGGACCGGGCTGGTACTCCTCGAGATTGACGAAGTTGGGGATCACCTGGAGATCGCAGCTCACGCAGCCGAAGGCGCGGTAGGTCTCGTCGCGGAGATACGCCGACACCGCCGTGACGGCGTCGGAGCGCTCGATCGAGAACTTGGTGATGGCGTAGAAGCTCGACTCCTGTCCCACCAGCGTGATGTCGGTGCCGTGGAGCGTGGTGATCACCTTGATCGGGTGCTCGGGCTGGAGCATCTCGCGCGCCAGAAAGGCGGTGGTCGCGTGCGGGATGGCGTAGTGCACGTGGAGGATCTCGAGCCCTTCCCGGAGCGCCACCTCGTGCTGCTTGGACGCCAGGGCCAGCGTGTAGGGAAAGTGATCGAACAGGGGATAGCGCCCCATCCGCGTCTCGACCTGGTGGTAGTACACGCCCTCGGTGTATCCCCGGAGCCGGAACGGCGAGTCGTAGGTGATGAAGTGCACTTCGTGGCCGCGCTGGGCCAGCTCGAGCCCTAGCTCGGTGGCGACGGCACCGGAGCCGCCGTAGGTCGGATAGCAGGTGATCCCCAGTTTCATGCGACTCCCAGATGCTTCGGTGTCACGATCCGCCGGCCTGCCGGCGTTGCCAGAGGGCCGCGATCTCCTCGGCCAGCCGCTCGGGTGGGCGGCTCGCGTCGAGGGTCACGATCGCCTGCCCGCGGAGCTGGTGCCGGAACCAGGTCTGCTGGCGCTTGGCGTACTGCCGGGTCGCGACCGCGATCGCCTCCGCCACCTCCTCACGCGGCCGCTGCCCGTGAAGATACTCGACGGCTTCCCGGATCCCGATTCCGTCCAGGCCGGGCGCGTCGGCACGGTGTCCCTCGGCCAGCACGGCGGCCACCTCCTCGATCAGCCCCCGTCGGATCATCTCCTCGGCCCGCCGCGCGATCCGTTGCTGCAGCACCGGACGAGGCACGGTCAGGACCACGTACCAGGGATCGACCGCGGCACTCGCCTTGGCGGCCGCCTGCCAGTGCGAGAGCGCCCGCCCGGTGAGCAGCGCGATCTCGATCGCGCGGGCCGCGCGCTGGCGCCCTCCGCCGGTGAAGCCGGGATCGAGCCGGCCTGCCCACCGCAGCAGCTCCAGCGGCTCG
>DATCWW010000443.1:0-10514 GCA_036566145.1 Gemmatimonadales bacterium | reverse complement strand
GCTCGTCCGCACCGGCAAGTTTCGCGAGGAGGTGCTGCGCGCCAGCGGCATCCGACCCGACCGGATCCTGTCCAGCGTGGCGGCACTGGTGGAGGCGTGACGGTGCGTCGCGCCACGCCCCTCGGGCGGCTCCTCCCCTGGATCCTGCTGCTCCTTCCGCTCCCGCTCTCGGCGCAGGGCACCGATACCGTTCCCGTGCCACCCCACCGCGACAGCACGGTCGTCCGGGCAGTCGAGATCGAGCGCCGGGACGTGTTCGACCCCAGCGAGACCGGGTTCATTCCCCGGCTGGCGAACGCGCTCCACATCCAGACTCGCGCGGTCACCGTCCGGCGCGAGCTGCTCTTCCGCCCCGGCGAGCCGTACGACTCGGCGAGCGTAGCCGAGTCGGAGCGCAATCTCCGGTCGCTCGGCATCTTCCGGCGGGTGACCATCGACTCGGTCCGCACCGACTCCGGCCTGGTCATGCGGGTGATCACGCGCGACGGGTGGAGCACCAAGACCGATCTGCGATTCCGCAGTGTGGGCGGGGACGTCGAGTTCACCGTCGGCCTGGTGGAAGACAACCTGCTCGGCACCGCCAGCAGCGCGTCGGCACGGTACCGGAAGACCACCGACCGGAGCACCGTGGCCCTGGGATTCCGGCGTCCGCGGCTCTTCGGCGGGCAGGTCGGCATGGCGCTGGCTTACGAAGATCGCTCCGACGGGCGTCTGGCGGCGGCGGCGCTGGAGCAGCCGTTCTATTCGATGACCAGCCGCAACGCGTTCCGGCTGGAGGGCGAGGACCACGACGAACGGGTGCTGCGCTTCTTCGAGGGAGAGCCGGAGGCCAGCGATACCCTCCAGCGGCGCTATGCCCTGGTCCGCGCGACCGGGGCCCGGGCGATCCAGGCCTCGTCGGCCGGATTCCTGCGGCTCGGGATACAGGCCCAGGTCCGCCGCGACGACTTCGTTCCGGAGGGCCAGACCGCGGCATTCGGGAAGACGGTGACCGGAGCCTTCGGGCCCTACCTCACCTGGAACCAGGCTCGCTTCGTGGTCACCAAGGGCGTGGCGGGGTTCGCCCGGGAGGAGGACGTGGACCTCGGCACCACGGTGACCGTCAGTGCCATGGTCGCGCCGGAGGCCTTCGGCTACGAGCGCGACGGGATTGCCCCGATGGTCACCAGCCGCATCGGCATCCGCCTGCCCAGCGGGTTCGGCTACCTCGAGGGACTGGCGGCAGGACTGTACACCGGAGCGGGACTCGACTCCGGAGCGGTCCAGGTGGGGGGGACGGCGGTGCTCAAGCCCCTCCCGGGGCATGTGACCATTCTGCACGCCGAGGCCGGCTGGCTGGAGAATCCCCTGCCGGGCGCCGAGTTCGATCTGGGCCTGAGCCTCGGACCCCGCGCCTACGGCAGCCACGCTTTCACCGGGGACCGGTCGTTCCTGACGACGGCCGAGTACCGGATCACGGTGGCGGAAAACTTCCTGGGCCAGGCAGGGATCGGCCTCGCGGGGTTCGTGGACTACGGGGGGGCCTGGTACGCGGGCTCGCGGCGCCGGACGGGCTGGGATACCGGGCTCGGTATTCGTCTCGGAGCCACCCGGTCTTCCGATGTCGGCGCGGTGCGGCTCGACCTCGCCCACCGCTTCGCCAACGACGTGGACGAGGCGGGCTGGGTGATCACGATCGGGAAGGGATTCGTCTTCGGCCCGCTGGGCCGCCGGGCGCTCTGATCCGGCTACACCGCCAGGTAACGGCTCACCAGCACCGCCACCGCGATCACCAGAATGATCAGCAGCACCAGGGCCAGAACCGTGATACCGCGACGGTTCCGCAGGGCGGGAATGAGCTCGAGCATGCGATCCTCCGGAGTTGAGTCTTCCGGATTGTAGGCGAACGGGTTGCGTCCGACCACCGCCCCGGGCTCATTGCGGGCATGGATGCGCCCCCGCCACCCGAGACTCCCGCGGTCGAAGCAGGCGCCGCGCCGCTGGTCGGCGCCGCCCTGGCGGTGGGGCTCGCGATTGCCGCCGCGGCGATGCTCCTGTTCGTCTGGCTCGGCGAGGAAGTGCTGGAGGGCGAGACGCGGGCGGTCGACCGATGGATCCGGGATGCGATCCATGGCCATGCCGTTCCGGGGCTCACCACGGTCATGGTCGCCGCGAGCCGGTGGGGCGCTCCCAGGGTGCTCGCGTTCTTCGGCGTGGTGGTGGCGGTGGTGTTCCTGATGGAAGGCTGGCGGCGAGCCGCTGTGCTGGTGCTCGTCACCATGGCCGGCGCCGGCGTCCTCGACGTCCTGCTCAAACAGCTGTACGGCCGGGCCCGTCCTTCGCCGCTGTTCGACTTCTATCCCTTACCCCACTCGTACAGCTTTCCCAGCGGACACGCCCTCTTCGCCACCTGCTTCTTCGGGGGAGTGGCCGTGCTGGCGTCGCACCGCCTCCGCCATCGTGGCTCCGAGGTGGCGGTGTGGGTCGCAGCGGTGCTCGCCATCGCCCTGATCGGGATTTCCCGGATTTACCTCGGCGTTCACTATCCTACGGACGTGCTCGGCGGCCTGGCTGCCGGGGCGGTCTGGGTCGGAACCGTCGCCCTCGGCGACCGGCTCGCGGAACATCGGCGCCGGCGGACCGCCCGCTGATCCGCTTGCGAAGCCGCCATCCACCTTCCATACTGCACGGTCGCTGACGCTCGCCCGAGCCCGGTGGCTCGTCTACCCGCCTTGCTCACGGTTTTCTAGCAGCCTGATCAGCCTCACACATATCGCCGTCTCACGGTGAGCCGCGCGACGCTCTTCCACCCGGATCCCGCCAGGTCGCACGGCTCAGGACGGTTATGCGCAGACTGCGTGTTGGAGTGCTGGATCTGGCCACCAAGAGCCAAAAGCCCTCGTTGTACGGGCGTCTCATGCACGCCAACCTCGCCAGCATCATGCCCCAGGCGATCGCCGTCTGGTGCGAGCAGGCGGGACACGAGGTCACCCTGTGCTGCTTTACCGGGGTAGAGGACCTGCTCACCGAGTTCCCGGAGGGTCTCGATGTAGTGCTCATCGGCGCCTTCACCCAATCGGCCCAGGTGGCGTATGCCTTGAGTCGGTTCTATCGGAGTCGGGGGGCGGTCACGGTGCTGGGCGGTCCCCATGCGCGGTGCTATCCCGAAGATGCGGTCAAGTACTTCGACTACGTGCTTGGCTTCACCGACCGCGGCGTGATCGAGGAGCTGCTGCGGAATCCCGAGCCGCAGCGGCCATTGGGCGTGACCCTCGGCGCCTCGCGCCAGCCGGCCGAGCTCCCCGGCCTCGCGCAGCGATGGAAGTTCGTGGAGGCGACTCTGGCCAAGGCTCCCACCATCAAGATCGTCCCGATGCTGGGGAGTCTGGGGTGCCCGTACACCTGCAGCTTCTGCATCGATTCCACCGTGGAGTACCAGCCCCTCGGCTTCGAGCAGCTGCGCGACGACCTGGCGTTCCTGCTCACCCGGGTGCGGCGGCCGATCGTGGGATGGCACGACCCCAACTTCGGCGTTCGCTTCGACGACTACATGGAGGCGATCGAGTCGGCCGTGCCGATGGGCCGGATGCGCCACATCGCCGAGAGCAGTCTGTCTCTCCTGGGGGAGCCGCACCTGAAGCGCCTTCGCCGGAACGGATTCGGAGCCATCCTGCCGGGCATCGAGTCGTGGTACGACCTGGGGAACAAGTCGAAGACTCGGCGCACCGGGATGGACAAGGTCCGGCAGGTGGCCGAACACGTGAACCTGATCCTCCGCTACATCCCCTACATCCAGACCAATTTCGTGCTCGGCCTCGACGGGGATGAGGGGCCGGAGCCGTTCGAGCTCACCAAGGCCTTCGTCGACATGGCGCCGGGCGCGTTTCCAGCCTACTCGCTGCTGTCGGCGTTCGGGCGGGCTGCGCCGAGCAACCTCGAGTACCAGCGGTCGGGCCGGGTGATCCCGTTCCCGTTCCATTTCCTCAATAACAATCATGCGATGAACGTGCGACCCAAGCACTACGGCTGGCGGGAGTTCTACGACGGGCTGATCGACGTGACCCGGTATTCCTTCTCCTGGCGGGCGATCGGGCGGCGGATCCCCGCCACCGGCGGGGCGATTCCGAAGTGGATGAACCTGGTCCGCGCGGTGTCCTCGGAGGGCTTCGGCCGGATCCGCTATCACACCATGATCCGTCGTCGGCTGGACACGGACCGAGAGCTGCGCGCGTTCTTCGACGGGGAGACGACGGCCCTGCCGGCCTTCTACCGGGACCGGATCAGAGAGGATCTCGGCGCGCTGTGGCCCTACCTGCCGCCCGGCTCCCTGATGCACGATGCCAATGCCTACCTCGGGAGCTCACCGGCGCCGGCGCGACTGGCGGTCGCGGGCCGGGCGCCCCGCTAAGCCTGGCGCCGGAGGTCGGCCGCCCGGGTGCGCTGTTCCAGGCTTGTCATGTCGCGGCGGTGACCACCGCGGAACTCGAAGTGCTCATCGCTCATGACCCGCTCCGCGTCGGGCACGCTGGCGGAGGTCAGGTGCCAGAGCAGGAGCTGCCTGCCGATGTCGGAGGCCTGCATCCAGACCCCGGGTTCGATGGCTGGATACAGGGCGGCGAACTCCGGACGAAGCTTCGCCTCCCGAATACTGCCGTTGATCACGTTGCCCCCTTCGTGCGCGCGGGCGGGTTGACGCGGGGCCCGCCCGACGCTCTCTTGCTCACCGCTGCCCCCGCCGAGGATCCCGATGGACGACGCGGCCGCCGATACCATCTGCAAACGCGCCATGGTGGAGCTGGTCTTCCTGCTGGCCCACCAGCGGAACCCGCGCAGCCGTCAGCGGCGGGACTGGGCCCTCCTCCGGAGCCTGGTGCGAGACGCGCTCTCCACCGGTCCGCGGGCCGACCAGCTCCAGGAAGGCCCCTGGGAAGTGGGCCAGCGTCCCCTCAAGAAGCCGGGCCGGGCCGGACTCCCGTTCGTGCCGCTGGTGCGGCGGGGCAGCACCGAGATCATGATGCCCACCCCGCAGGATGCGGAAGAGCTGGTGGCCTTTCTCAACTGGTGCCGGATGCCGGAGCTCGGCGCGCGATGACCCCAGCGCCGAAGTTGCGCCCGGCGGAGAGCAAGGGCAAGCCCGCCCACCCGGCCGCTACGATGTTGCAACTCCGCTCACCCGGTGCAAGACGTGTCCCGCGCCCGATCCGAAGTTGATCGCATGGTACACCGCTGGGGCAGGCTGGCCGTCGGTGCCCTCGCGGTGTTCGCGGGGGCGGCTATGCGTCCGGTCCCCCTCCATAGCCAGGACCTGCTCGACCGCACGCCCAACCTGTCCGGAGGCTGGGTATCCCGCCCCGGGATGGTGCACTTCAACTTCCTCCATCGCTTCACCTCCAGTGACGCCCCCGAACGGAAGGTCACCAGCGCGCCGACCTTTCTGCTGGCGGCGGGGCTTCCGGGCCGGCTGCTGGCCGGCTTCCACTACGCCACCAACTCGACGCTGGCGCCGAACTATCCCAACGAATGGGAGTTCTTCGGACGCTTCGGCGCGCTGCGCCAGACCGACGGTGCGCCCCTCGACCTCTCGGCGCAGGCGGACTACAACCTGGCATCCGACGGTCCCGATGCGGAGGTGTCGGCGGCGCGGCGGCAGGGGCCGGTGCGGATCCTGGCGGCAGTCCGGGTGCTCTCGCCGCTGGAAGACGAGGACGGAGCCCGGGTGGCGCTGGCGGGAGGAGCGACGCTGCACCTGACCCGCGACGTCGCGATCGCGGCGGATGTCGGCAGCCTGACCGATCGCCGCGCCGAGGAGGACCCGGCGTGGGGCGTCGCGCTGCAGCTCGGGATACCCCATTCACCCCACACCTTTTCGCTTCAGGTGGGCAATACCAACACGGCGACGCTCCAGGGCGCGTCGCGGGGCGGCAATACCCGGTACGGGTTCGAGTTCACCATCCCGATCACACTGGCCCGGTACTTCGGCGCCAAGCAGCCACCGGCTCCGGCCGCGCCTCCGGCTGCCGCCGCAGAGGCGCCGACCCCGGCGGCCACGGGAGATACGGTGGACGTCGTGATCGAGGGACTCGGCTTCCATCCCGGAAAGATCGAGGTGGCCCCGGGGACGGCGGTGCGCTTCACCAATCGCGACCGCCTGGTGCATACCGTCACCGAGAACGCGGGCGGGGTCGACTCCGAGATTCAGCCGGGCCAGAGCAAGGTTCTGGTATTCACCCAGCCGGGTGCCCATCCGTTCCATTGCACCCCGCACCCGTTCATGACCGGCACGGTCGAGGTGCGTTCGCCATGAGCCTCGGCCGGCGGGCGATGGTCTGGGGCGCGGCGGGCGTCATCGCGCTGGCCGCCGCGGTCGCGTGCTTCTCGGATCGCTCCGCGACCGGGCCCGCGACGGGCACCTGCCGGCTTCCGATAGACGAGACCGTCCCGGGCTCGGTGGTGGTGCCGATCAGCAATTTCGCGTTCCAACCCGCGGAGGTGCGCATCCACGCGGGGCAGACCGTCACCTGGGTCAACTGCGAGGAGGACGCCACCTCCCATACCAGCCACGCCAATGACGAGACGTGGAGCTCGCCGCTGCTGTCGCCCGGCACCACCTTCAGCCACACCTTCGATCAGGCCGGCACCTTCGACTACCACTGCGATCCCCACCCCTTTATGACCGGACGGGTGGTGGTCGAGTAGCGGGTACGCCTACAGCCTTCCACCCTGCCCGCACCGGGTCTAGCTTCAATTTGGACCCCTTGTCAGGACAGCGTGGCTTCCACTCGTGCGGTGCCGATCCCTGCGTTTCACGCCCGTCCGGGCCCCCGTGCCGGGCGCGGCTCGGCGAGCGTCCGGGTGCCGGGGTTCACCCTCACCCCCGGCCGGCATCCGCTCGGCAGTGCCCTGGGCTGGCATGACCACGAGACTCCCACGATCTGCTGCGTGCTGCAGGGGGGATTCACCGAGTCGTGGCGCGGGGGATCGCTGATCTGCAGTCCGGGCACCATCAAGGTCACTCCCGCGGGCGATCGGCACTGCGACAACTTCGGCAAGACGGACGTGCGGGGTTTGCTCGTCGAGGTCGCCTCCGAACGGGCCGAGGCGATCCGGCCCTACTCGGCGGTGCTGGACCAACGGCGCTCGCTGCAGGGAGGCCCCGCCGCGACCATCGCCCGCCGATTGCAGGAGGAGCTGCGACGGTCCGACGACACGGCCCTGCTGGCCATCGAGGGACTGCTGCTCGAGCTGGTGGCGACCGTCTCGCGGGCCGAGCCGGACACCCCTCCGCGCCGTCCCCCGGCATGGCTCGAAGCCGCCCGCGACTTCATCCACGCCGACCCCTCGGCGCGCATCAGCCTCGCGGGCCTGGCGGAGGCGGTCGGCGTCCACCCGATCACTCTCGCCCGGGGCTTCCGGGCCAGCTACGGCTGCTCGGTCGGCACGTACGTGCGCCGGCTCAGGGTCGAGCTCGCGGGCCGCTGGCTGACCGACACCGACCTGCCGCTGGCGGAGATCGCGCTGGCCGCGGGGTTCTGCGACCAGAGCCACTTCTCCAACCTGTTCCGCCGCATCATCGGTGTGACTCCCTCGCACTACCGGCGTCAGGCACGCGGCTGACGGCCGCAGCAGGCTGATCGGGCTCGCGGAAGCGTTCGCGCTCCACCCGCCTGTGTAGGGCTGGACTCTCTCCGCGATGATCTGCTTTTCCGTGGCGGCGCGAGTAGGCCCCTTTGACTGCTAACGTCGAAAGGGCTGCTTGACTGTCTGATGGGCGCCCCATCTCGAACAGACCAGATCCGGCACTCGCACGAAAGCAGCTACCAGGGGATGGCCCGGTGCCTTGGCGGACGACGAGCCACGCCGGGAGGAGCCGCCCGAATGAGGCCGAGCAGCGCCGTGGGTAGAGGGCTTCGTGAGAAGTGCAGTTGCGAGGTTCGGTGGTTCCCCCGCCCAGCGCGGGTCGCTGCTCGCGCAGTCCGTGACTGATTGCAGACCCCATTGTCGGTCATTAGGTTTGCTGTCCCCGGGCGCCGTAGCCAAGTGGTAAGGCAGAGGTCTGCAAAACCTCCACCCCCGGTTCGAATCCGGGCGGCGCCTCTTGGATACCAATGATTTGCGGGCCCTCCATCTCGGGGGCCCGCATGCTTTTGGAAGGTTTCCGAAGCGATGCATGCAGCCAGCTAACTATCAGTCCTGCGCTCGCGTGCATCGTGCAGTTCTATTCGTGACTCGAGGCGACAGCTTCCTGTTGCCCCGAACCGCTGACCAGTGTTGGTGCAGGGCGATTAGTAGTAGTGCCGTCGCCGAGCTGGCCTTTCTCGTTGTTCCCCCAACAATAGAGGCTGCCACTGTCGGTCACGGCGCAGCTGTGCAGGTCGCCCGCGCTGATCGCCGTAAACAGTAGGCCACCTTGAACGGGGACGGGCCGCACCCGCTGCAGCTCGGAGGTCCCGTCACCGAGGTCGCCGAACGGGTTGCGGCCCCAGCAGTAGGCCGCGCCAGAGTACTTCACTGCACACACGTGTTTGGGACCCGCACTGATTTGCCGGAAGCGACGATTCCCCCAGACAGCGGTCGGCACGGAGCGATCCGTGCCTGTCCCATCGCCTAACTGGCCGAACTTGTTGTCTCCCCAACAGTACGCGTGGGCCTCCGTGGTCAACGCACACGTGTAGCCACGATTTGTCAGGAATGGATCGCGAGCATCCTGGTAGAAGGAGCCACCTGCGCTGACTTGGCGGAAGAGCAACCCGACGATTTGAACTGGTGCAGGGGTGTTGTGCTCCAGGAGGTCATGCCCCCCGTTTCCAAGTTCGCCCGAGAAGTTGAATCCCCAGCACAAGACGCGATCCTCGAACGTGACACCGCAGGTATGGTTAACGCCGGGACTCACGTCACGATACCGGTGGCCACCGACGACGGCCGTTGGCTTGTTGACAACGCCCCCACCAGAAAATGGGCCAATACCGAGTGCCCCAAAGAAGTTGTCACCCCAACAGTAGGCCCGGTTATCGGTGGTGAGCGCGCAAGTATGCTCGCCGTCGCGGTTGAAGTTTGCACTCGGCATAGCCACCTGACGAAACTGGTGTCCGCCGGTGACTGGAACCGGTCTGGGCATGAGTCCGAGGGCGGACGCTGAGCCAGTGCCGAATTCACTCGATTCGTCCCACCCCCAGCAATACGCCTTGTCGTCGGTCGTCACCCCGCAGGTGTCGTCGGCGCCCGCACTCACTTGACGGAATCTGAGCCCCCCAACAACGGCTCTGGGCCGTAGCCGGCTGGTGGTGGTGCCGTCGCCGAGCTGGCCGCGCCCGTTGGCACCCCAGCAATAGGCTTGGTTGTGAGTGGTCACGCCACAGGTATGGCGACCGCCTGCGCTCACCTGGCGGAATATGAGGCCAGAAATCGCCGTAACACTTTGCGAGGGCGGCGTTGCTGGCCCAGTGGGGTTGTCGGCATCCGGTTGGCACCCCACAGCTCCGGCCAAGAGCAGGACGCTTGCAAGTCCGGAGAACATTCGAATGGTCATGCGGAACCTCACCTTCACTCGGAGTGACAACTCTCAGCGGAGATCGGACCAGGCAAATGGCTATAGCTTCGGCTGAAGCCGATGCCGAGTCTCGGTCAACTAGGTTGAGAGACTATAGGGCGAGCATCTGTATGCCGGGGTGAAACGGCCGTGAAGGCCCTCTCACGGAGCACTAATTTCCGGAGATGCCCTAGCCTGCCCCCTTCGTGGAGAGGTTGTTGTGGTGAGCCGTGAGTGGCCTGTCAGGGACCCGATGGCGCCACGCAGTCGCGTCCCGTGGGAAGGTCGTGGGAAGATTCGGGCGGAAAGGACGCGAAAGGCCGCGACGTGGTGGGGGACGGTTGGCGCCCGACCGCGCCGGGGCGACAAAGACTTGCAAGACCGTGCGAAGGTACGAAAGAGGCCGGGGATAACTGCAAAACCTTCCACCCCCGGTTCGAATCCGGGCGGCGCCTCTCCCACCACAACAATCCGGGCCACCTCGCGGGTGGCCCTCCGTCACCGTCAGGGTACCACGTGGCTGGCAGCCGGCGGTGATGCGCGAACCTGCGGCGTGCCCATCCTCCCCAGTCATTCGGCCCCGAACACGAGGCCCCTCGAGTCACAGAGCCAGAGCGGCCCATTCTCGAACAGCGTCCTCCCGATCTCCGTCGGTAAGCCTAGCCGCGGGACTTGACGTTCTCTGCCCGTGACGCACCGAACGCGAATACCAGCGAACACGCAACTCGCAGCCTGCTCCGGCGCGTCGAAGCGGTCGAGCACCCCCCGCCGGCCATGTGTCCGGCGACAGCGTCCGTCCCGGCTCCCATGGGCACCCCAGCAAACATCGAGGACCGCCTGCTCGAAGGTCCACTATCGGCCGCCCACGGCGTTTCCTAGTGTGCTCCGTGGAGCGCCTGTGAATCTCAGCGGTCAAGCAGGTCGTTTGCCGGCCAGGCTGAAAGTATCCCAGGATGCTCGATGACCTGGGACGGCGCCGACTTGGGCCTGGTGGGAGCCAGCCGCCGGC
>DATCWW010000439.1:0-10217 GCA_036566145.1 Gemmatimonadales bacterium | reverse complement strand
TCCGGCGGGATGTCGGGGGTGACACCGCTCAGGTCGAGGACGGCGACGCCGGCCGGCAGTCCCGCGGCCCGGGCAGTCGTAGCGAACCACCGGAGCGACGCCGAGCCCCCGACTCGGAGGGTGTCACCCGCGAGCACGAGGGTGACGCCGGCCGGCGGGCTCAGTGCCGCTCGGGCGCGGGCCAGGACGAGCTGCGGCTGGAGCGAGAGGTAGCGCTCCCAGTGCTGCTCGACCGACGCGGTATCCACCCCCGCCGCGGCAAGAAGGGCCGAGGGGTCGGCGGCCATGGGATCCCGGAGGCCGGTGAAGCTCCAGCGGCTGCCGCGCTCCGCCCGCACCAGCACGACGCCCGGCTCCGAGCGAAGCTGGGCGACGGCCCGAGTCCAACGCCGGTGCGAGCGCCAGGCCAGCCCCCCGAGCACCAGGATGGCCAGGCCGGCGGCGATGGCCCAGGGAAGCCAGGCGGGACGACGCCCGTCCCGCTCCCGCCCGGTGGCGACGACGGTCGCAAGACATTCCTCCAGCAGCGGCCGAACACCGGCCAGCGGCGCCGCGTCGCCGTTGAAGTCGGCCAAGGGGGCGGAGAACTGCAGGTGGATCGTCTCGAGAGTGTCCTGCAGCCCGGCCAGCAGCGTGTCGGGCGCCTGGCCGCGCACGACCGCCGCGATCATCGCGCGGGGTCCCTGCTCGACGAAGACCGTGAGCTCGCCGACGCTGAACTGACGAAGCCCGCCGGCGTCTCGCTCGGGGGAGAAGGAGTCGGCCACGAAGTCGCGGATCGCGGTGAGCATCCCCGAGATCAGGTCGGGGTCGCTGGCGGCAAGGTCCGGTGCCCAGGCATGGGAAAGGAGGAGGCCGGTCTCGGTGTGAACGAGGAAGACCTGCTCGACCCGGTAGACCAGGGCGTGCTTGAGGACGATCTGGGCGTAGGGGACACCGGTGCGCCAGGCTTCGACCCGCCACCGGAGCCCGCGGGGAGAAAGGCTGTGCTCGATCGTGCTGTTGATCGAGGCCACCAGCCCAGCCAGCGTCTCGGCGATGGCCTTGCGGATCGCCGGGCCAAGCACGGGGAAGATGGCGCTGGCGATCTCACGGGGGTTCCGGCGAACCGACTCGCCGATCGCGCTCTCGACCGTGGGCGCGAGCGCCCGGGCGAGCTGGCGGTCCCGCCCGGCGCGCAGGGCGATCGCCTCGGGGAGCAGCTCGGCCAATTCCTCGGGTGTGGCGCCGGCCTCGAGTCTGCGTTCCAGCTCGCGCAGGCGGCGCCGCTCGGGGCCGAGGATCAGCTCGCGAAGCTCGGAGAGCTCCTGCGCCGACGGGTCGAACTGACCGGTGGCGGACGACTCCCAGGGTGCCCGGTCGTCGGGCATCGCTCAGCCCTTGTGGCCGTTCTTTCCGCCGACCTTGGCGGCCAGGTCGGCGAACAGACTCGAGAGCGCGGCCCGGTCGGTCTTGGTGGCCTTGAGCTCCTCGTGTGACCGGGTGAGCTCGGCCGTCAGGCGCTCGCCGAGCCGCGTCAGATCGGCCGCGGCCGCCTTGGACTGGAGGAGCAGCTGATCGCGCAGCGCCGCGTCCGCCAGGTTGGCGGTCTCCTCCAGCTTGACGTGCCTGCGCTCCAACGCGCGAATCGTCTCCTTGATCTCGGCGGCCAGCGCTTTGATCTCCTCACCGCGCTTGGTTCGCTCCGCCCCCAGCCGCTCGCCCAGGGCCTGGGTCTCGCTGCGGATGAAGGCATCGAGGGACTCGACCTGCCGGGCGAAATCAGCGCGCATCGCCTCGTGCTCCCGTCGCAGGCGCTCTTCCAGTCCCTGGAGGCGGGTCTCCACGGCCCGCATCTGACTGCCGAACAGGATATCGCGGACCTTGTCGAGGCTCTCGGGCTGGGCCTCGTCGGCGGTAGGCTCGGCGACCTGGGTGCCGCCGGACTTCCGCTTGTCGATTTCGTTCCGGGCCATGGCGCGCCACCGGCTACAAGAGGTGAAACCACCGATGAAGGGGCAGGGGCTCTAACGTACCACTCGGGAACGGGGTTGGCCATGCGGGCGCGAACCTGGTTCGCCGACGACCTGTCGGCCAGCGCACTGATCGCCGGGTGGCCGGAGTAGGCCTACCGCGCCGGTACGGCCGCCGTCGGCGATTCGAGCTCGGTCTCCGGCGTCCAGCCCGGCCGCCCTCGGGCCGGCCGGTGCACCGGATCGGCGCCGATGGTGCCCACCAAACCCTGCAGGTACGCCGGCGAGCCGACCCGATCCAGCTCGGCACGGGCGTGCTCCAGCCGCCGCCCGATGCCCAGCCGCTCGGCCTCCTCCCGGTGGCCGGCGCGCGCCAGAAACTCGGTCAGGCTCCGCACGTGCCGCTCCCACAGCGATACGTCGCGCTGCTGTTTGAGGGTGAGCCGCTCCTGGTACCAGTCGCTCGCCAGCAGCGCCTCCCGGGTGAACATCGCGCGAAGCGCCGGGTGGCTCGCGTCCCGTCCTTCCGAGCTGCCGTACGCCATGATCTGGATCAGCGCGCGGAGCGGCGGGCAGCAGTCATCGATGGTGCCGTCGGTGAAGTAGGCCGCGGCGACCCGCTGCTGCGCTTCCACGATGTTGCGCACCCCGTCGGCGAAGATCGCAGGATCCTGCAGCTCGGGACGGAGGATCTCCTCGGTGAACACCGCCGCGGGGTTGTCGAACACCCGGCCGAAGTAGGTGTGCACGAACCTGGCCGTGATCCGGTAGCCCAGCCGGCTGGCCAGCACCGTCCGCCCCTCGAAGTCGTAGTCCTCCAGCCGCTCCAGGTGCCCCGCCTCGATGAGCCTCCGCGGGTCGCGCTCGTGGGGGAAGAGCCGGCACCAGACCTCCGGCACCAGCAGGCTGATGTCGTGGTCCACCCGATAGCGCGGCCCGATGAACCCCGCCGCCGAGCTGAACCCGGCGTAGCCGGTGAGCAGCATGGCGACCAGGGCGTTGTTGAGGTCGGCGGTGGCGGCGAGGGCGTTGAACGGCCCCTTGGTGAGCGCACCCTCGGACCCCGCGCCCGTGGTGCTGGGCGAGGTGCCGGTGAGGGAGCAGACGTAGTCCATGAACAGCTCGGGCAGCTCCTGGTAGTGGATCGGCCCGTAGACGCAGAGGGGCCGGATCCCTTCCTCCTGCCGGTTGTTCCGCCGTCCCGAGAGCACGCTGATCACCGGGAAGTGCACCGGCGTGTGGAGCGGCAGCCGGCGGTTGAGCCGGGCCCCCATCTCCGCGACGTAGCGGTCGCGCGGATGCGCCATGTCCGGGCGGAGCTGCAGGTAGCGCGGGTTCTTGGTGGGGCGGCCGTCGATCACCCGCGGCCGCGCCGAGCAGATCGAGTAGCCTTCGCCTTCGCGCCGCGCGTTCGACGCCACGTGCTCCCGCATCGGCGCGGTGAAGGCGTCGTGCAGGGTCACGTCCTCGACGATCTGCTGGACCTGGGGCCGCTGCAGCGGCTCGAAGTTGGAGCAGAAGAGCGCCGGGCCGGCCATGTCCTCTTCGGCCTGGCGGTCGAGGCCGGGGTGGATCGCGTCATCGGGCCGCTGGAACAGGCGGAACTCGCAGTTCTGCGCCAGCTTGAGGCTGGGATGGCCGTCGTACTCGCCCGGAAGGCCGACCAGTCGGCGGGCGGGCACCACCACCGAGGCGGTGATGTCGTCTTCCATCTGGACCTTGTCGGCGGCCACGAAGTCCTGCCGCAGCTTGTAGGTCCGCCAGGCACCGCTCTCCTCCCGCCCGATACGCAGGTAGTTCGCCACCAGCCGGCGACCCTCGTACTTGAGCTCGTGCCCCGGCGCGCCGTTGATGATGTCCACGCTGAAGTGGCTCCGCCAATCCTCGCCCCACTCGGGCCGGTAGAAGCGCTTGATGACGAACACCAGGGCGCGCACGTGGTTGGGGATGCTCTCCAGCCAGGCATTGTACTCGGGCGCGAACTCGGCGGCGTTCGGCGTCAGCAGCTTGATCACCGAGCCCAGCGAGCGCTCGGGCGAGAGGATCGGCCGCCCGTCGAAGTCCCGCCGGACGATCGAATCGACCAACGCCATGTCCTCGTCGAAGCTCCGCACGTGGAACGACCCCGGCAGGATCGCGTCCACCAGGCTCTTGCTGATCTCCGACTTCCCGCCGCCCGACACGGTGCACGGCTTGTGGCAGTAGGCGCCCTCCGGTACCGTGCCGACCAGCCGCCAGCTCGGCGCGGCGCGGTGCTTGAGCATCCGCACCTTGTAGCCGCTGGGATGGATGTAGATGTGGTTGGGCAGGAGCTTGAGGTGCTGCTCCCGACCGCGGTACTGCCAGGTCACGTCCTGCCGGGGGAGATCGATCTGCATATCCTCCGGCATGTAGTGGATCTCGGGGTAGAGCGTGTCGGTGGCGTAGCCGGCCTCGTGAAACGTCGCCCGCTGTCCCAGCAGGCCGATCACCTCGCTCAGGCGGTGGCTCGCGCTCACCACCTTCACCTGCTCGGGCAGGAAGCGGTCCCCCAGGCTCACCGTGGCGAAGGCCAGCGCGCCGCCCGCATGCTCCTCTTCGGCCATCCCGACCAGGTTGGCGCTGTAGCCGATCTGGGTCTTCACTTCCTTCTTGCAGTAGCCGAAGTAGTTGTCGGCCAGGATGGTGATCATCACCCCCTCCACGCCGCGGGAGGTGATCTTGAACGGCCGGCCGCCGTTGTAGAGCTCAGCTTCCTCCTCCCAGCACATCCCGGTCGCGCGCTGGTCCTCGGTGGCGGCGGAGGCGTGCGGCAGGCCCACGTCTTTCTTGCGAAGGCGGGTGAGATGGGGCGCCAGGATCACGCAGCCGCTGGTGCCGGTCCAGCCGTCCACGTCGAGGCCGGCGTCGTTGCCAGGGAGATTGGGATCGCCCGCGTTGCCGAAGATGCTCTCCACGAAATCGAGGTTGGACACCAGTCCGCCCGGCACGAAGAAGCGCACTTCGTTCCGCTTCTCGGGCGTGACCTTGGGCACCGCCGGGCAGACCAGCGGACGCAGCAGCAGCGAGACCATCGTCTCCACCGGCTGGGACCACCCGGCGGCGAAGGGCAGGCGAAGCATGCTCGCGGGCGGCCGCAGCGCTTCGGCCAGCAGGCGCAGGTAGGCAGCGAGCGGCACCCGAAGCTTGTCGGCCGGGATCGGGAGCCCGCCCTCGGCCACGTGGAAGACCCCTTGCGTGGTGCGGCGGTCGCTCGCGGGGTTGTGCAGTACGCCGTTGTCGAGGCGGTAGCTCGAGACCAGCTCGTTGTGCCAGACGTCGCCGTCGAGCGGCAGCGACAGCTCGCGCGCGAGCCCGTATCGGTCGAGGATCAGCGTGTCGGAGGGCAGCCGGACCCGCTCGGTCGAGCCGGCGGCAGCGGCCAGGCGGTCGATGTACTGCTGGATCCGGCGGTCGGCCGGGCAGAGGTGCTCGGAGAGGAGCCGGGTCTGCTCCCGGTAGCGGGCGAAGAGGTCGCCGGCGAGATGGAGCGCGTCCTGGTCGCCCAGCTGCGCCGGAATCTGGGCGCCCATCGCCGCCAGCTTGAGCAGGAGCAGGCGCACGGCCACCTGCCGCTCGGGGAGGGCGACAGTGCCGTCGGGGTGGAGGCCTACAGTTCGTTCCAGGTCCATGGTCACCCCGATGTCATCCCGAGCGGAGCGAGGGATCTGCTCCGCCTTCGACGAATGCCGCCTAGATCCCTCGCTGCGCTCGGGATGACACCGGTGCACAGGCCCGTGCTCACTTCGCCGCTTCCTTCCCGGTGCCGCCGCACTTCCCACCCCCCGGCATCTCCGGCTCCCGCTCCCGCATCAGCGATTCGATCTCGTTGACCTCCCGGGGCGCTTCCGCGGAGAGCCAGTCCAGCCCGCGCTCGGTGAGAGCGTAGTCGTCTTCGATCCGGACGCCGAGATTCTTGTACTTCTCGACCGCCGGGCGCAGGCGCTTCAGCATCGCCCGGTTCCTGGGCGTGTCGGGCAGGCTCGCCAGCAGCTCCGGACTCACGTACAGCCCGGGCTCCACCGTGAAGACGTCGCCCTCACGGAACATGTGATCGGGGTGGTAGTACTGCGCCGGATCGTGCACCTCGAGGCCGATCCCGTGTCCGCCGTAGCCGTGCAGGGCATACAGCCGCACCTGGGAGCAGCCGCCGGGGCAGTTCATCCCGGTGGGCGGATCGAACGTGGCATCGGCCGCCTCGATCAGGCCGAGTCGGAGAAGCCCTCGGGTCACCACCGCCTTGCCGGAGTCGCTGGGGACCTCGTAGGCGACGCCCGGGCGGATCTGCCGCACGAACGCCTCCTGGGCGTTGCGCACGATCTGGTAGAGCTCTCGCTGCGCGGCGGTGAACCGGCCGTTCACCGGATAGGTGCGCGTCACATCGGCCGAGTAGCCGTCGTAGGCGGTGGCCGCGTCCACCAGCAGCAGCTCGCCGTCCTGCATCACCCGGCTGTCTTCCATGTAATGCAGGATAGTGGCGTTCGGACCCGAGCCCACGATGCTGCCGTACCCCGGGCGGCTGCCGCCCAGGCGCCGGAAGGTGCCCTCCAGCAAGGCCTGGATCTCGTTCTCGCCGCAGCCGGGCGCCGCGCTCCGCATCGCCTCGCGGTGGGCCAGCCCGCTGATCTTCGCCGCCTGCCTCAGCAGCGCGATCTCGGCGGGACTCTTCTTTTCCCTGAGCCGGGTGACCGGCTCGTCGAGCGAGTGGACCACGAGGTAGGGGTGATCGGTGCGGAGCCTGGTGAGCCAACTCCGGCCCGCGGTGAGGGTGTCTCGCTCCCAGTTCTCACCGGTCTGCACGTCCGGGACGGTGTAGAAGGGGAGGCCCGACTTGACCAGCGAGTCGATCGCCGCGGGAAGCTCGGCCCGGTCCCGGCCCGCCATCCCGAACCGCTGCTGCATGTCGGCGATGCGGGTGCGGGTCCCCACCCAGCGCTCCTGCACCGGGGTGCGGGTGGGAACGAAGACGCTGGCGGACGGCTTCCGGTCGCGCACCACCATGACCAGCACCGCATCCGACTCGTCCAGGCCGGTCAGATAATGAAAGGCCGGGAGCTGGTGGAAGGTGGGCCAGAAATCGAGCGGCTCCGGCGCCCCGAAGGCGACGACGACCCCGGAATCCACGTCGGCCACGGCCGCGGCACGGCGGGCGGCGTAATCCGCGGTGGCGATCTGGGCCACGAGCAGCAGGGAGAGCACGGCTGTCTCCTTGGAGCGGTCGGCGAACGGTGAGTGCCTGTTCCAAGTGTGCAGCCGGGATTGGGGGGACACAAGCGCGAGTGCCCGTGACGCAGCGGCACGCGGCGACGACCGGCTGGGTGCCTGGCGGCTCTACCCTTCGGCGGCGGGTTGACGGCCGTACCGCTTGGCCGACCGGACTCGCGCCTTGGCGGCCTCGACCTCGCGGTTCTTGGGCGCCGCGCTGGTGACGAGGGTGTCCATGAGGCGGTGCACCGCGGCGGCGACCTCGTCCACCGCCTGATCGAACGCCACCTGATTGGCCGCCGACGGCTTGGTGAAGCCGCTCACCTTGCGGACGAACTGGAGCGAGGCGTTGCGGATCTCGTCGCTGGTCACGGGCGGCTCGAAGTGGAACAGCGGGCGGATGTTGCGGCACATCGTGGAACTCCCTCGCTAGTGTCTTCGGGAATCTTGCCTTAGAGGGGGCAACCCGGAAGGTTTGCTCCGGGTTCCCCTTCGACGCGAGGTACACGTGGCGCCCTTCGATGGCTTTGTCGCCGTACTGCTGATGCTCGCCGCAGCCCTGGCCGGCCTGGTGCTGATCCCCTTCGGCCTGCCGGGCCTCTGGCTCATCGTCCTGGCGATCATCGGCTATGGGTGGCTCACCGACTTCCAGACCATGAGTGCCTGGTTCCTCTTCCTCGTGATCGCCCTGGCGCTGGCCGGGGAGCTGATCGAGGCGTGGATCGGATTCCGCTTCGCCCAGCGCTACGGGGGGTCGCGCCGGGCCGGGTGGGGCGCCCTGGTCGGAGGACTGATCGGCGCCATCGTGGGCGTGCCGCTCCCGGTGCTGGGGTCGGTGATCGGCGGATTCGTCGGGGCGTTCGTCGGGGCGGCGGTCTTCGAGTACACCAGGGCCCGCCACACCGAGGGTGCGGCCCGCGCCGGCTGGGGCGCAGTGCTCGGCCGCGCCGCCGCGGTGGGGATCAAGATGGGGCTCGGCGTGGTGATCGCGGTCATGGGGGTGGTGGCGGTGCTGAGAGGCTGAGCGGCGGCTTCGTCGCTCTATGGCTTCGTACCTCCTTTGACATTCCCACCCGTCTTGACAAAATAATCTGTCGGTGCCATCATGTGCTCCATGACGACACCGGCCCTCCTAGTCATCCACCAGCCGGAGGCCGCCGCGGCGGTGCTCGACCCCGTTCGGCAACACCTCCTCGCCAATCTCGCCGAGCCCGACTCCGCCGCCGGCCTGGCGCGGAAGCTCGGCCTCCCGCGCCAGCGGCTCAACTATCACCTGCGTGCCCTCGAGGACGCCGGCCTGGTCGAGCTGGTGGAGGAGCGGCGCAAGGGCAACTGCTTCGAGCGGGTGCTCCGCGCTACCGCCAGGTCGTTCGTCATCAGCCCCGAAGCGCTCGGCGTCCTCGGCCCCGGCCCGGAGAGCGCGGCCGACCGGTTGAGCAGCGCCTACCTGGTGGCCGCCGCGGGGCGGGTCATTCGCGACGTGGGCGCGCTCGAAGCGCAGGCCCGCGCCGAAGGCAAGCGCGTCGCCACCCTGACCCTCGACGCCGACGTGCGGTTCGCCAGTGCGGAGAAGCGGGCCCAGTTCGCCCGCGAGCTCACCGACGCCGTCGCCCGTCTCGCCGCCAAGTACCACGACGAGCGCGCGCCCGGTGGACGCCGCTTCCGGCTGCTCGCGGCGGTACACCCGACGACCACCGAAGGAGCTTCCGATGGAAAAGACCCTGCCCGCTGACCAGCGCCGCGCCTTCGAGATGGCCCTCGAGATCGCCGCGACGCCGGACGAGGTGTGGCGTGCGCTCACCCAGGCCGAGGAGCTGGTCCGCTGGTTTCCCATGGATGCTCGGGTGACGCCAGGGGTGGGCGGCACGATGCTGTGGAACTGGGGTGAGGGGCAGGACTGGGAATCGCGGATCGACGTCTGGGAGCCCGGCCGGCGGCTACGCCTGGTGCAGGACGATGCCCGGCCCTACGACACCCAGGGCCGACCCCTGCCGGCCGGCATCTCGGAGCCGGCGCGTATCGCGATGGAGTTCACGCTGGAGACGCATCGCGGCAAGACCCGGCTCAGGCTGGTGCATTCGGGCTTCGGCGAGGGCTCGGCCTGGGACACCGAGATCGAAGGCATCAGCGAAGGCTGGCAGGCGGAGCTCCGGAGCCTCCGCCACTACCTCGAGCGCCATCGTGGGCAGGACCGCTACCCGGGCCGCGCGATGCTCAGCACCTCGATGCCTCGAGAGGCGGCGTGGGATCGGCTGCTCGGCCCGGACGGATTCCTCGTGACCCCGTCCAACCCGAAGGAGGGCGACGCCTACACCGTGACCACGCCGGGCGGCCAGCGGTTCAGCGGGACGGTGCAGCTTCACCTGCCGCGGCAGACGCTCGCGGGCACGGTCGCCGAGCTGGACGACGGGTGGTTCCGAGTCCTCACCTGGCGCGATGCGACGGGCGCCACCGGCGTCTGGGCCTGGGTCTCCAGCTACAGTGACCAGCGCGAGGAGGTGGACAGGTTCCGGAGGGAGACGCAAGCCAACTTGGAGCGGATCTTCGGGTGACCGGCCTGACGCGCCATAGTTGTCATCCTTCGGTCGCTTCGCTCCCTCAGGATGACAAGCCACCCGACCCGCTCCCTGCATACCGCGCTATCTGCTCCCTGCCGACCGACTCCCCATCCGGATTCTCACCGTCCGCTCCAGTTCGTCCATGTGCTGAAGCACCTTGCGGCGCAGGTCGGCGGGCAGGCGCGGATGGTCGCGCAGCCACCCGTGCACCACCTGGAGCGCCGAGTCGGTGGTCTGTCCCTGCAGAAACGCCGCGAGCCAGCTCTCCAGAAAGAAGATCCGGCGGTGCGCCTGGATGTAGGGCAGCGAGTCCAGCGCGGGCCGGAGCCACGGGAAAGTCAGGCGCTCATGCTCCAGCGCGTTGAACGGTCCCAGGCTTCCGGTGGCCCACTCCTCATTGAGCGCAGAGTCCGCGAACCAGCGGACGAAGTACTCGCGCTTGGTCTCCGCGCTCGGCCGCCCGGCGCCCGCGATGAACGCCCGC
>DATCWW010000438.1:0-2839 GCA_036566145.1 Gemmatimonadales bacterium | reverse complement strand
GGCGGCCCGGCCGTCCACCCCGTCCATGAGCTGCTCGGCCACCACGAGACCGTCGCCAGCCGAGGCGAGGAGCGCGCCGCGCCCGCCGGGCACGCGGGTGACCCGGTCCAGGACCATCGTCTCCGGCGTCATCGGCCCCGCTCCAGCCAGCGCCGGGCTACCCGAGCGGCCCGTTCCGCGAGCAGTCCGAGGCGAGCCATCGGCATGGATGGCTCCCGCAACGCGAGCAGCACCGTGTCGCCGCTCGGCGGCACCAGGACCAGGAAGGCGGCCGGGGTCTCGATGGCGATCGAGTGCCAGCTCCCGAGGCCCAGGAGCCGGGAGGCGCGTCCCGCCTCCCGCACCACTCCGCCGAGCTCCGCGGCTACGCGATCGCCCGCCTCGCCGCCGCCGGGTGCGGTGAGCGTGCCGCCCAGCCGGAGTCCGTTCGCGTCCGCGAGAAGGAGACCACGCTCGCCGTCGCTGAAATCGGCGAAGGGTGAGTCGACCGTCGGGCTGGACGGTGGCGTTGCCGGAGCCGTTGACGCCGACACCGTCTGAGATTGCGGCGATGAAGCCGCTGGAGCGTCCGCAGGAGAAGCCGGCACCGGCGCGGGCTCCTGCGGGGGCGGAGGCGCGCTCGTTTCCCGAACCTCCTGCTCGATCCGGGCGATGGCCGCCGGAATGGTGACGTCGTCCGGGTCGGCCTCGGCGGCGCGCGCGAGGTGCTCCAGGGCCGCCGGAACCTCGCCCGCGCGGAAATAGAGGAAAGCGAGCCCCTTCAACGCGCTGCTCCGCATCGGATCGAGGCGGATGGCGTCGGCCCAGGCGTCGAAGGCGCCGGCCAGATCGCCCTGATCGCTCAGGATCCGCGCGACGAGATCGTGGGCGTCGGCGAGCCCCGGGTAGCGCGACAGGCCGCCGCGGGCCACCTTGGCCGCCGCGTCGTACTGCCCGCGACGCCGCAGGGCCTCGCCCAGCTCGAGGAAGGCGAGGCTGGTGGGCTCGTCGGCGAGGCGCGCGGTCAGGGCGCGGATCTCGTCACTCACGGTAGCGCTCCAGTTCCCGCACCAGGGTGTGGACCGCCATTCGCATCCGCTCCACCGCGGTCTCCTCCGCCTCCTCGCCGGGCGCGCGCGGCCCGAACCGGCTCCACGCGGTCCACGACTCGAGCGCCCGGTCGAACTGGCCCATCGCCGCCTGGCACATGCCGAGCAGCCGCCGCGCCTCGGGCATCAGCGGGTCCTGCCGCAGCACTTCTTCCAGCGCGCCGGCGGCGATCTCGTATTCGCCCTGGGCCAGCGCCTCCCGGGCGGGTACCAGCAGCGCCGCCGGATCGCGTCCCGTCTCCGGCTCGCCGTCCGGCTGCCCAGGGTCGGCCAGCACCAGGACCCCGGCCGTGGTGAGCCCATACACGGTGCGGGCGACCTCGAACTCCGAGCGGCCAAGTGCATGCGCCAGGGCGTGGAGATCGCGCTCGCCGTCCACCGCGGCCAGGACCTCCCACTCGAACGGAACCAGGTCGAGCGGGGCGCTGCCGGCGTCTTCGCTCGTCGGCAGTCGGGGGACCAATCCCAGGTGCGCCACCGTTGAGCCGATCCGGGACCACTCGTCCAACCTCCGCGCCGCCTCCATCAGGAGCGCCTCGGTTGGGAACCGCACCGGCGACTCCACCGCCGAGTGCCCCGGGGCGCCTTCCTCGAAGCGGAAGTACCCCTCGGTCCAGCTCAGCAACTCGAAGACCGTATCCTCGACCTGCCCCTTGAGCTGGCGCTCGAGCTGCCGCCGGCCGATGGCGCCGAGGTCCACGAGGATGTCGCCCAGGCGCCGGGTATCGCCGGTGTTCTGCAGGTGCCGGCCACGTTCGAGCTGCTCCGGCGTGATCTTCCCGAGCCGTACCAGGCGGGAGCCGATCGGCTGGTCATCGCTCCCGAGCGAGGCCGCCACCACGCCGCCCCGGTCGAAGGAGACGGTCGCGGCGGCCTGGCGGAGCTCGGACGTCACCCGCAGCACGCCGCTCTTCCGGCCCAGGTCGAGCAGCTGGAAGACGTCCTGGATGTGCAGCTCCTTGAGCGGACCCTCGAGCGCCATCGGTCACCCCGCCGAGGCGGCGAAGATGTGCTGCAGGTCCCGGGCGGAGCGGGCTCGGCTCCGGGCCTGGGCGGCGTAGGGACCACCGGGGTCGAGCTGCACCACGCGCTCCCAGGCCGCGACCGCGCGATCGTACTGCCGCTGCCGGGCCAGGGCGGCGCCCTGGTGATACAGCGCGCCCGCATGCCCGGGGTCGAAGCGGAGCACCCGGGCGAAGGCCTCGAGCGCCTGGGTGGTGCGGCCTTCCTCCAACAGCGTGGCGCCGAGCGCGGTGAGGGCCTCCAGGTCGTAGGGATCGGACTCGAGCAGACGGATCAGCACACCGATCGCGCGGCCCGGTCCGTCGGTGCGGCGCAGCAGGTCGGCCAGCGCCAGGGCCGCGGCGGAGTAGGTCGGCAGCAGATCGAGGGCCCGCTCGTAGGCGGCGCGAGCGGAGGCCGCGTTCCCCCGCTCCTCCTCGAGGCCGCCCAGCTCGAACCAGACCCGCACCAGCGAGGGGTCGAGCTGCAGCGCGGCGTTGAAGGCGGCGAGCGCGGCGGAGCGATCGCCCAGTCGGGACGAGACCTGGGCCTGCAGATGGAAGAGATCGGGACGGCCGGGTGCGAGGACCTGGGCTTCGCGAATGCAGTCCAGCGCGCCGAGAGCGTCACCCACCGCGAGCCGGACCCGCGCCCGGGCCACCAGGACCTCGACGTCGCCCCGGACGCGGTTGGCGAGCTCGTCGGCGAGCGGGGCCGCGTCGCCGGCCCACCCGAGCGCGAGGAGCGCG
>DATCWW010000416.1:0-3677 GCA_036566145.1 Gemmatimonadales bacterium | reverse complement strand
ATCAGCACCCGTCGCCGAGAGCGGAGTGCCTCCCGGATCCGGAACGACGGCCGCGCCACTCGGGTGCCGCCCGGCATCGTCAGCCGCTCGATGAACTCGGACGCCGTCGTGAAGCGGTCCCCGGGCAGTTTGGCCAGCGCGGTGAGCACCGCGTCCTGGATGTACGCCGGAATCTCGGGGCGCTCGGCGCTGATCGGCGGCGGCGGCTCCACCTGGTGCCGGGTGAACATGGCGCGCGCGTTGTCCGCCGGGAACGGTGGATGACCGGTCAGCATCTCGTAGACGACGCAGCCTAGCCCATAGATGTCGCTCCGGCCATCTACCGGATCGCCTACGATCTGCTCCGGACTCATGTAGGCCGGGGTGCCCATCCCCCAGCCGGTCTCGGTGAGCTTCGAGTCCCCGGCGGCCTCGACCGCCTTCGCGATCCCGAAGTCGGCCACCAGCGCGTGGCCGTTCGATAAGAGGATGTTTTCCGGCTTGATGTCCCGATGGACCACCCCGTGTGCGTGGGCGTAGGCGAGGGCATCGGCCACGTTCGAGCCGATCCGGATCGCGTCCGCCAACGACAGCCTGCCCTCGCGGGCGAGCCGTTGCCGCAGCGACTCGCCCGCAACGAACGGCATCACGTAATAGAGGAAGCCGGCCGCCTCGCCGGAGTCGTGCAGCGGGAGAATGTGGGGATGCTGCAGGCCGGCCTCGATGCGGATCTCACGGAGAAAGCGCTCGCTGCCGAGGCCGGCGGCCAGCTCGGGATGAAGCACCTTGACCGCGACGGGACGGTGATGCTTG
Source organism: Gemmatimonadales bacterium (assembly GCA_036566145.1). Lineage (GTDB taxonomy): Bacteria > Gemmatimonadota > Gemmatimonadetes > Gemmatimonadales > GWC2-71-9 > CAVVWJ01. Next base: position 2,885 of record DATCWW010000416.1, on the reverse strand, counting down.
AGGTCCCGGGCGAGATACACGGTCGCCATGCCACCGCGCCCCAGCGGGCGCTCGATGGGATAGCGGTCCGCCAGCGCGTCTCGAAGCCCTTCGGGGGCCTCGAGTATCGGGCCATGGCTGGCGCTCATGACGACGGTCCCGGCGGCCAGCCGCTCAAGGGAGACTCCCAGATCCGCACGTCCCGCGCCCGGATGTTCGCCAGCAGCGCCTCGGTCTCGGGCGAGGGCACGGCCTGGAAGGCGACCGCCAGGTGCTCCCGGAATGCCTCGTAGGCCCGCAACGCACCGGCCCGATCGCCCTTGCGATCGAGGATGCGCATGAGCCGCCGGACGGCGGCCTCGTCGTCCGGCGCCAGCTCCACTCCTCGGCGCGCCAGCGGCGCGGCGGCGACCAGGTCTCCCGCGCGTTCGGCATCACCGCATGCGGACCAGGCCGCGGCCGCCGCTCGCCGCCGGAGCCGGCCGCGCTCACCATCGATCCAGTGCTCGAATTCCGCCGAGATGTCCGCGATATGGATGCCGGTGAGCAGATCGCCGCGGTAGAGGGCGAGCGCCGCGGCCCACCGGCCGGCCTCACAGGCCTGGTCGAAGTCGGCGGCATCGCACTGGACCCGCTCGCGGCTCACCCCGACGTCCTCTTCGCCTCGGCTCACGAGCGCATCGCTGCCCAGCTCCCCGCGGAGGAAACGCAGCGACTGCCGCAGTGCCCCGCGGGCGTGCTCCGAGTCGAGCTCGGGCCAGAAAAGGGCCACCAGGGTGTCCCGCCGGCGGAATCGGTGATCACCCGCGAGCGCGAGGTAGACCAGCAGGGCGAGTCGCTTCGGCTGCACCAGCACGGAGCGCAACTCGCCCCGTCCGTGCGGGTCGACGAGATCCACGCCGCCGAGCAGCCGGAGCTGAATCATGGAGCCTGGGGGAAGGAGATCACGGCGGGCTCACGGCCGGCTCACGGCCGGGTCACTGGCGGCTGGTAGCGTCGGACCGTGCCCGTCGACCCGAATGTAACGCCGGGTCGGACCCCCGCTACCCCATGCTCCGGAGGCTCTATGCGATCCCTGCCGGCGGCCGTCCTCGCCCTGCTGGTGGGCTTGATGCCCGGCTGCACTACCGACCATCCCACCCCGTTCCAGCCTGCCGTGCCCGCCGAGCCGGCGTTGGCCGAGGCATGGGGACCGGAGACACCCGACTTCAACCTCGAAGTCGTCCTGCGGGGGCAGGGGTTCGGACTGGTGAAGTTCCGGCAGCCCAATGACGACCAGAAGATCGTCTACCTGGACACCTGGGTGCGCGACCTGGCCCCCAACACGGAGTACCTGCTCCAGCGCGCGGTCGACCTGACGGTCGACGACGACTGCACCTCCACCGCGTGGCTCACGCTGGGGCGGGGATTGCAGGCGCAGAGCATCCTGACCGATGCGGTGGGGACGGGGCGTGCGGAGCTGTTCCGTGATCTCGCCGCGTTCACCGCGGGATCGCAGTTCGACATCCATTTCCGGGTGATCGACGCCGGAACCCAGGCGGTCGTGCTGGAGAGCGAGTGCTACCAGTTCCGGGTCAGCCTTTGACGGGCCGGTCCGGGAAGCTCCGGCGGCGGGCGTACCCGGCCGAACACCGGTACCCCGCCGCGGAGCGGTCGCCTTGTGGCCGTCCGAATCGGCCCGTAGCTTTGCCGCATTCCCGCCAAAGTCGAAGGTCGTGGCTCGAACCGCCGGAAGGCAGGTGGTCTATGCCGCAATCGCCGAGGCTCGCCGGGCTCGCGCTGCTGGGACTCCCTCGTTCCCAGGGTCGCCGCAGGCCCATGGGCCGTCCCTCTGGTCTACTGCCCCACCTGCCTGGCGCCACTCTCATCGCCATCCTCCTCCTCGGGCTGTTCCCTCGGGCAGCTTCCGGCCAGGGCTGAGCGCCTATCAGATTCACGTTCCCCAGTTTGGGTGGACATGACCTGACGTATCTCCAACCTCACCGCTGGCAGGTGGGCATCAACTATCGCCGCTTGACAGCGGACGAGTGGTTGGTGGGAACAGAGCAGCGCCAGGACTTGTCTCCCAACGGAGGGCCGGTCGTCCTCAACATCAACTCGCTCGATTTCACGGTGGCCTATGGGGTCACCGATCGGCTGAGTTTGAGCCTTACGATGCCGTTCTCAACCGGCAGCCAGAGCCGATTCTATACCGATGGACAGCCTCATGAGGTGAGCGCCGTCGGGTTAGGCGACATCAACTTGAGCGCGTGGACATGGATGCGGAGCCCTTCTACATACCCGAACGGCAACGTCGCTCTCGGACTCGGAATCAAGCTGCCCACCGGCAGCAACCACGTCGAGGATGCTTATTACGATACCAATGGGCCGCCTCGGTATTTCGTGGATCAATCCATCCAGCTCAGCGACGGCGGATGGGGGATTCTTCTTCAGACGCAGGCCTTTCAGAAGCTGGTCAACAACGTCTCCGGTTACCTCGCGGGATATTACCTCATCAGCCCACAGGCGGAGTCGGATGTCGTGTTCACTCCCTCCGCCACTAGCCCTTACGCAGGCGTGCACTGGGCGATGTCGGATGTCTACAATGTTCGCGGGGGGCTAGTCCTCGGCGTGGCTGCTGTACCGGGACTTTCACTCAGCCTCGGCGGGCGCTTGGACGGCATTCCGAAACAGGACCTGGTCGGGGGTGGTGACGGCGCCTTCCGGCGACCGGCGATCGAGGTCTACGTGGATCCTGGCCTTGGGCTGTCATACGGCCCACACACGTTCAACCTGAATGTCCCGGTGCGGGTCTACTATGATTTCCGAGCCAGCCTGCTTGATGAGAGGACAATAAATCGCCCCGCAGGTGGGGACCTTGCGAAGTTCCTGATCTTCGCAGGGTATACGCACCGATTTTGATCTGG
>DATCWW010000402.1:0-2979 GCA_036566145.1 Gemmatimonadales bacterium | reverse complement strand
GGGATCAACACCGGCTTCGGCAAGCTGGCGAACGTCCGGATCGCGCCCGACCAGCTGGACCAGCTGCAGGTCAACCTGATCCGCAGTCACTCCGCCGGCGTCGGCGACGCGCTTCCCGCCGACGTGGTCCGGGCGCTCATGCTCCTCCGGGCCAACGTGCTGCTGCGTCCCACCAGCGGTGTGCGCCCGCAGCTGGTGGAGGCGCTGGTCGGCATGCTCAACGCCGGCGTGCTGCCCGTGGTCCCGGAGCAGGGGAGCGTGGGGGCGAGCGGCGATCTCGCCCCGCTCAGTCACGTGGCGCTGGCGCTGATGGGCGAGGGTCAGGTCATGAGCCCGGAGGGACCCGCCCCCGCCCGCTCCGCCCTCGCTGCCGCTGGGCTCTCTCCCGTCCGGTTCGCGCCCAAGGAGGGACTCGCGTTCATCAACGGCACCCAGGCCCAGACCGCGATGCTGGCGCTGCTGGTGCACGATGCGCGCGTGCTCTGGCGATCGGCGGCAGGGGCAGCGGCGATGAGTCTGGAGGCGCTGCGGGGGACGCCGGTGCCGCTCGATCCGAGAATCCACGAGGCCCGGCCCCATCGCGGGCAGATCGAGGCGGCGGACCTGATGCGCCGTCTGCTGGCCGACAGCGAGATCCGGGAGTCGCATCGGGAAGGGGACCCGCGGGTGCAGGACGCCTACAGTCTCCGCTGCGCGCCCCAGGTCCTCGGAGCTGTGGCGGACGCCATCCGCTTCGCCGCCGAGACCGTGGAGGTCGAGCTGAACGCTTCCACCGACAACCCGCTGGTCTTTCCCGACGGCGAGGTGATCTCCGGGGGCAACTTCCACGGGCAGCCGGTGGCGCAGGCGCTCGACGTCCTGGCCCTGACACTCACCACGCTGCAGGCCATCGCCGAGCGGCGGGTCGAGCGGCTGGTCAACCCCGATCTGTCGCAGGGCCTTCCGGCCTTCCTCACCCGCGACCCCGGACTCTCCTCGGGGTACATGATGGTGCAGATCACCGCCGCCTCGCTGGTCGCGGAGTCGCGAGCCCTGGCCATGCCGGCCAGCATCGGGTCGATTCCGACCGACGCGAACCAGGAGGACTTCGTGCCGATGGGCATGGCCGCGGCGTACAAGGCCCAGCGGATCTTGGCCAATGCCCGACGGGTGGTGGGCGCCGAGCTTCTGTGCGCGGCGCAGGGGCTCGAGTTCCTCCGGCCTCTCCGGCCGGGGAAGGGTGTCGACCGGCTGCACGGCCGGCTCCGCGCCTTACAGCCGCCGGTGGCCTTGCTCGAGGCCGACCGGCCGCCCGCGCCCGACCTCGAGCGCCTGGCCCGGGCTGTCGCCGACGGCGAGCTGGACCCCGGTGCGGACTAGCCTACCGCCCTCTGGGTCGACCCGGTATGTTTCGACGATTCCTGCCCTTATACCCCGGATTCCCCTTCTCCGCCCGAGTCGCATGAATCTGGAAAAGCTCAAGGACACGGCGCGGAAGTTCGAGCAGAAGGAGGATTGGCGGCGGGCGATCGAGGTCTACCTCAAGGCCATCCAGCAGATCGAGTCGGGCCAGGAGACCTCCCCCGACCTCTCGCTCTACAACCGGGTCGGCGACCTCTATCTCAAGACCAACGACACCTCCTCGGCGGTCCGCTCCTACGAGCGGGCGGTCGATCTCTACGCCGATCAGGGGTTCTTCAACAACGCCATCGCGCTCTGCGGCAAGATCCTCCGGGTCAATCCGGGGCGGACCCAGACCTACCTCAAGCTGGCCCAGCTCCACGCGCGGAAGAACGTGGTCATCGAGGCCAAGCGGAACCTGATCGAGTTCCTGGAGCGGATGAACGCGCTGGGGCAGCTCGACCAGGCCTTTCAGTCGGTCAACGAGTTCGCCGACCAGTTCTCCGGCAGCCAGGAGATCCGGCTGATGCTGGTCGAGCTGCTCCGGGCCGCCTCGCGCGAGGACGAGGCCCGGGAGCAGCTCGAGAAGCTGGCCGGGGAAATCGAAGGTCGGGACCGGTCGGACCGGCGCTCCCAGGAGATTCCCGAGGTCGATCTCGACGAGCCGCCGCCGCCCAAGGCCCGCGGATCGCTCGCCGGACTGGTGTTCCTCGACACCGGCATAGACCTGACTGCGAGCCCTCCGCGGCCTGAAGAGGTGGAGCGCCTCGTCGAGAGTCCCTCATCCGTCGAGGCTGACGAGGCGGTCGCCCCGGCCGAGGGCCTCATCCTGCCCGAGACCCTTGCCGATGGCGAAGCCGAGGAGGTTCCCGGCCTGGAGCCGGCCGGCGGAATGGACATGGGCGGGGCCGAGCTGATCACCACCGACTTCGACGAGGACCTTGGCCTGCAGCCGACCGAGGAGGCGGCCCCGGAGTTCGGGGGCGAGCTCCTGACCGGAATCGAGGAGCCGCTGGCGAGCGTGGAGGAGGAGCCGCTGCTCACCGACGAGGCCGACCTCCTGGTGGACCTCACCGCCGCCGCCGCGCCGCCGGCCTCCACCGAAGAGGAGATGGGCCTCGACCTGGTCGACGGCGAGGAGGAGAGCGAGGAGGCCGGCTCGGCGGCCGGCGAGAGCGAGGCCGAGCTGCAGGACGCCATTCTCGACAATCCAGATGATCCGGAGCTCCACCGCCGTCTCGCCGAGGCCCTGGCGCTGCGGGGCGAGGACGAGCGGGCGTTGGAGGAGCTGGAGCTGGCCCTCGACTCCTATGAGCGCGGCGGAGACTACACGGCCGCCGCGGTCGTTGCCGACCGCCTGGTTGCGATCGCCCCCGACGTGATCCGGCACCATCAGAAGCGGGTCGAGCTGGCGTTCCGGGGCGGCGAGCGGGAGCCGCTCCTGGAGGCTTATCTCTCCCTGGGCGATGCCCTGGCGCGGGCCGGCGCCGGCGACAAGGCGGCGGCCGTGTACAGCCGGGTGCAGGAACACGACCCCGGGAACGAGCGTGCCGCGGCCGCCCAGGCGACCCTCGCCAGCATGCCCGTGCTTCGGCCGCC
>DATCWW010000396.1:0-4120 GCA_036566145.1 Gemmatimonadales bacterium | reverse complement strand
CCAGAACCAGCTCAGGTCCTCGCCTGCCGCGTCCTCGATGGTGCGGAAGAAGTCGGCGGGCGTCGGATGGCGGTAGGCCCAGCGGCGGAAGTATTCCCGGAACGCCGGATCGAAGCGATCCGGGCCGAGCACCTCTTCCCGCAGCAGTCGGAGGGCCAGGGCCGGCTTGTCGTACGCGGTGGGGCTCACCAGCTCGCCAGGGAGCTGATCGGCGAAGCTCATGATCGGCCGCTCGTGGCCGCTCTTCGCCATCAGCAGGTAGTCCCTGATGCTTCCCCGGTGCTCGGGAGGCCGCCCGAAGCGGTCGATCCAGTCGTAGTAGTTGATGAACTCGTTGAAGCCTTCGTCCATCCACGCGTACCGCCGCTCGTTGGAGCCCACCACCATGGGGAACCAGGTGTGCCCCAGCTCGTGGGTGGTGACGCTGTAGAGCGTCTCGGGCGTAGGGCGGTTGCAGAAGACGATCATCGGGTATTCCATCCCGCCCTCGACGCCGCGGATGTTGCTCGCGACCGGGTAGGGATAGGGCGCCCACTGCGCGGAGTAGTACTCGAGGGCCTGCTTGGCGTACCGGGTCGCATCCTTCCAGAGCGTCTCGGCCGAGGGCGGGTAGAAGCTCATGGCGAGCGTCCGGCCCTCGTTCACCCCGACGGCATCCCACACGAAGCTCCGCGAGGCGGCCCAGGCGAAGTCGCGGACGCTGTCCGCGGTGAAGCGCCAGGTGAGGGTACCGAACTCCGCTCGCGGGCGGGAGGCGGAATCGCCCACCTCGTCGCGGCCGCGGATCACCACGGTCGTATCGCTGGTCCGCGCGTGCGCCAGGCGCCGGCGCTGGGTGGCGGTGAGCACCGTCTCGGGGTTGCGCAACGTTCCGGTCGCCGCGACCAGCAGGTCGGCGGGAACCGTGAGGCTCACGTCGAAGCTGCCGTACTCGAGGTAGAACTCGCCCTGGCCGTAGTACTGCTCGGTGTTCCACCCGCGCACGTCGTCATACACCGCCAGTCGCGGATACCACTGCGCGACCTCGTAGGTGGTGCCGCCGTCGATGTCCTCGATGCCCATCCGGCTGCGATTGGGGCCGAAGGGGAACGACCAGCCGATCTCGAGCGTCCGGCGCGTCCCCGGTACCAATGGCCGGTCGAGATCCACCCGCATCACCGTCCCGTTCACCAGATACGTGAGCGCCACCGGCGCCGGCGCCCGGCCACGGGCCGAGGCCGCCGGCGCCGTCACCTTCAGGATGCGAACGCCGCCCTCGGCGGCCGCCGCGCCGTACCGGCCGCGCTGGTCCATGACCCGATGTCCCCGGCTGTCGGTCCGGAAGAGATTCTGGTCGAGCTGCAGCCAGAGATAGCGCAGCGTGTCGGGGGAATTGTTGTGGTAGGTGATGCGCTCCTCACCGCGAAGCGAGCGCGACGCGGTATCGAGGCTCGCGCGGATCACGTAGTCCACCCGCTGCTGCCAGTAGTCGCGGCCCGGTGCCCCGCTGCCGGTGCGCACGGTGTTCGGCGCGGGCAGCTCCAGGCGGCGGAAGGCCGAGGTGTCCGGGGCGCCCCGAACGAGGTCGGCGGGCTGCTGGGCGGTGGCGGCGGATGCCACCAGCAGGAGCGGCCAGACCGGGAGTCGCATGCGTGCTCCATGGAGAAGGGAATCGGGCCGGTGCAGTCTAGCCCGGCCCCCCACCATACGTGAGGGTGCGGGTTTATTCTTCGCGCTCCATCAGGGAGGCAGGGATGCGCACGTTCCGACCGGGCTGGACCATCCTCGCGCTGGCACTGCTCGCGCCCACGCTTTCCGCGCAGGACGCGGGCCGGGTCGCCTTCGACAGCGCGTCGCTGGCCTGGGACGCGGGCCGGTACCCCGAGGCCCTCGCCCGACTCGAGCGGCTGCTCACCGGACCGAACAAGGACACTCTGCGACGGCCCATCGCACTCCTGACCGGGGAGTATTACCGCACCACCGAGCTCGCACCCGACGGCCAGGGACTGGTCTGGAGCCGCGACGGCCGCCGCCTCGCCTTCGCGACCTCGGTGGCCGAGGTGCCGAGGACCATCGTGCTGCGCTTCGGGGAGGACGGTCGGGTGGCCGGCGCGGACACGCTTCCCGGGCGCCGGGCGGTGTTCTCCCCCGATGGCGGCTCGATCGCGTATCTCGGGACCGCTCCCTCGCCGGAGCTCGACTCGGCGCGGAGCCTCCTCGCCGCGACGCCAGCGGGGGCAGGCTCGGAGGGCGCCCGCCAACGCCAGGAGCAGCAGGCGGTCGTGCGGCGCCTGGAGACCGCCGCGGCCAGGGTCGTGGTTCGCACCCTGGCCGACGGTCAGGAGCAGGTGATCGAGACTCCCGGACTGGGCGGACAGGCGCTGGTGTTTGCGGGTGACGGGGCCGAAGCGGTGCTTCATCTGGTCGCTTCAGGCGAAGACGGCGCCCCGCGACTGTACCGTGTGAGCGGCACCGCGGCCGAGGCGCTCGGCGGCGCCCCGCCGGTGAGCACCGTGCCGCTCGCCGGCGTGGGTGGGCGCCTCGTCTACCAGACGGGGGATACGGCGGTCGCCGTGCTCACCCCCGACGGCAAGGCGATCACGTATGCCGGTGCCAGCCCCGCGATCTCCGCCGATCGCCGGACCGTCGTCTTCGTCGGAGCGGAGCAGGGCGCCGGAACGATCGCGCTCCTGACGCTGGGTGCCTTGCCACGGGTGGTGGCGCGCACCAACATGCCGCTGGAGGGTCCCGCGGTGAGCGCCGACGGATCCACGGTCGTGTTCCAGGCGATGCCGCGGGAGGATTGGGAGCTGTTCGTCGTGAGCGCCAACGGCGGCGCGCCGCGGCGCCTCACGCACGAGATCCAGCACGACATCGACCCCCAGTTCGTCGGGCCCCGGGCCGACCTGATACTCGCGGTGATGGGGGAAGGCCGCCACCGGCGGAGCTACCTCTACGACGCGGCGAGCGGCGCGCGGACCCGGCTCTTCCACAACAACACCATCCGCACCGTCGCGCCGGAGTACGAGTGGGCGGTGCGGCCCGACGGCGGCGCGGTCGCGATCGTGAGCGACCGCGACGGTGACACCGTCTCGCCCGAGCAGGGCGTCTACCTCACCGACCTGGTGCGGACGGTGGGCACCGAGGAGCTGCTCGAGCGGGTCCACACCGAGGCCCGCAAGGAGCGGGAGCTCCGGGCCCGGGGCACCGCGATGTACGCGCCCGTCGCGGAGGCGGTCCGGGCCGCGGTGCGCGAGGTCTCCTCGGACCGGATCTATCGCTACGCGTCCACCCTTTCGACGTTCGACTCCCGATTCATCACGCAGCCGGGGAACGCCAAGGCCATCGAGTACCTGCAGACGACGCTCCGGAGCTGGGGCTACGACCCGGAGCTCCAGTGGTTCGAGCCCCGGCCCGGCGTGCGCTCGGCCAACGTGGTCGCCACCCTGCGCGGCACCACCGACCCCGCCCTGGAGTACGTGGTCGGCGCCCACTTCGACTCGGTCGAGGACGGCCCCGGCGCGGACGACAACGGCTCGGGGACGACGCAGCTGCTCGAGGCCGCCCGGGTGCTCGCCCGGCGTCCCCAGCGGGCCACCATCAAGTTCGTCTGGTTCACCGGGGAGGAGGCCGGGCTTCGGGGCAGCCGGGAGTTCGTGCGCCGCGCCGTGGAAGCCAAGGAGCGGGTGCGCGGGGCGCTCAACAACGACATGCTCGGCTGGATGAACGACAACCGGCTCGACAACACGATCCGGTACTCCAACGCGGGGCTGCGCGACGTGCAGCACGCGGCGGCCTTCCTGTTCTCTGATCTCATCACCTACGACGCGCACTACTTCAAGTTCACCGACGCGCATTCGCTGTACGACGGCTTCGGCGACGTGGTGGCCGGGATCGGGTCGTATCCCATCCTGGGCAACCCGCACTACCATCAGCCGCACGACGTGCTGGAGACGGTGAGTCAGCGGCTGGTAGCCGAGGTGGCGAAGACGACGATCGCGTCGGTGATGTTGATGGCCTCGAGCCCGTCGCGCGTGGAGGGCCTCCAGGCGAGTCCGGTGGAGGGTGGCGGGATGGCGCTGCGCTGGCAGCCCGCCGTCGAGCAGAAGGTCCGCGGCTACCGGGTCCGCTGGACGCCGGC
>DATCWW010000394.1:0-2470 GCA_036566145.1 Gemmatimonadales bacterium | reverse complement strand
CTGGCGTGCCGGCGGCGTGGCTGGACGTCCGGCCCATCATGGTCACCGACGATCGCTTCGGCCGGGCCACGCCGTACACCCAGGTGCTGTACACCAGGGCGCGGGAATGTCTCCTGCCGCTGGCCCAGGCCGGGCAGGTTCCGGTCACCCAGGGATTCATCGGGGCGACGGCCGAGGGGACGCCGACCACGCTGGGTAGGGGCGGGTCGGACTTCAGCGCGGCGCTCCTCGGAGCCGCGGTGTCGGCCAAGCGGGTGGAGATCTGGACCGACGTGAGCGGGCTCATGACCGCGGATCCCCGGATCGTGCCCGGCGCCCGCACGCTGGCGGCGGCGAGCTACGAGGAGGCCGCGGAGCTGGCGACGTTCGGCGCCAGGGTCCTCCATCCGGCCACGGCGATGCCGCTGGTGCGGGCGGGTATTCCGATCGTGGTGCTCAACTCCCGGCGGCCCGAGCAGGCGGGCACCACCATCGAACCTTCGGCGGAGCTGGAGCGGATGGGCGATTCCCCGATCCGATCGATTTCCTGGAAGCGCGGCATCACCGTGGTGAACGTGCGGGCTCCCCGCATGCTGGGCACCTACGGCTTTCTCCGGGCGATGTTCGAGGTATTCGAGCGGCACGAGGTCGTGGTGGACGTGCTGGCCAGCGGCGAGGTGAGCGTCTCGCTCACGGTGGAGGACCGGACCCGGCTGGATCCGGTGGTGCGCGAGCTGGCCGACCTGGGTGAGGTGTGGGTGGAGGACAACCGGGCCATCGTCGCGGTGGTGGGGATCGGGCTCCGGCACACGCCCGGGCTCGCGGCCCGGATCTTCCGCGCGGTGCAGCCGGCCAACGTGGAAGTGATCTCCCAGGGCGCCTCGGCGATCAACATGACGTTCGTGGTGCGGGAGGAGGACGGCCCCGAGGTAGTGCGACGGTTGCACGCGGAGTTCTTCGGGTCATGCTAGGCCGTCACGAAGCGGGCATCGGATGAGCGCATGCGGCTGCTGATCGTCGGCGATGGCAAGATGGGCAGGGCCGTTGCTTCGCTGGCGGCCGGCCGAGGGCATCAAGTCGCGACGGTGAACCGGGAGGAGAACGTCGGCGGACGCGCCTTGACCCCGGAGAGCGTTCGAGGCCACGATGTCGCGATCGAGTTCACCCGCCCCGACGCCGCTCCCGCGAATGTCGAGCGGCTGATCGCCGCGGGAATCCCCGTCGTCACCGGCACCACCGGCTGGGATGCCGAGCTGCCGCGGATCACCGCCCTGGTCGAGGCGCGGAAGGGCGCGCTGCTCCATGCCGCCAACTTCTCCGTCGGCGTGCAGCTCTTCCTCCGGGCCGCGCGCGCGCTGGGCGCCGAGTTCGCGGGGCGCGAGGGATTCGACGGCTTTATACTGGAGGAGCATCACGCGGGCAAGCGCGACGCGCCGTCCGGAACCGCGCGCGTCCTCCGGCAGCGGCTGCGGGACGCCGATCCGGCCCGGGAATACCCCATCACCTCGGTCCGCGCCGGCGCCATCCCCGGGACCCACACGGTGAGTCTCGACGGCCTCTTCGAGACGGTGACCCTGCAGCACACCGCCCGGAGCCGGGACGGCTTCGCGGCGGGCGCGCTCGCGGCGGCGGAATGGCTCCCCGGCCGTACCGGGGTCTACACCTTCGAGGCCATGCTCTTCGGAGACCGCCGATGACCCGGCTCCAGGGATGCGGCACGGCGCTGGTCACCCCGTTCACCGACGACGGTGCGGTGGACGTGCCGGCGCTCCGGGCGCTGGTCGAGTGGCAGGTCGCCGAAGGGATCGACTTCCTGGTGCCGTGCGGGTCCACCGGAGAAGCGCAGACCCTGGACGACGGCGAGCGGGAGCGGGTCGTGGCGACAACGGTGGAGGTCGCCGGAGGACGGGTCCCGGTGATGGCGGGCGCCACCAGCAACGATACCGCCCGCGCGGTGGCCGAGACCCGGCGAATGTGCAGCCTCGGCGTCGACTACATCCTCACCGCCACTCCCTACTACAACAAGCCCGGCCAGACCGGCCTCGAGCGCCACTTCGGCGCGGTCGCGGACGCGGCCACCCGGCCGGTCGTGCTCTACAACGTCCCCGGCCGCACGGCGATCAACCTCGCTCCCCGGACCACGCTCCGCCTGGCGCGGCACGGAAACATCGTGGGCGTCAAGGAGGCGAGCGGCGACCTGCACCAGATCATGCTGATCCTGCAGGAGCGTCCTGACGCCTTCGCCGTCCTCTCGGGAGACGACTGGCTCGCCTTCCCCGTCGTCGCCGCGGGCGGGGACGGGCTCATCAGCGTGGTCTCGAACGAGGTCCCGGCGCAGATGACGGCCTTGGTCCGTCATGGTCTGGCGGGTGAGCTGGAGACCGCGCGGGAGTGGCAGTACCGTCTCCTGCCGCTGATGGACGCCAACTTCCTCGAGACCAACCCGACGCCGGTGAAGGCGGCGCTCGCCGCGATGGGGCGGATCCGGAAC
>DATCWW010000367.1:0-2408 GCA_036566145.1 Gemmatimonadales bacterium | reverse complement strand
GGCCGGCGGGAACCGGATGACCGAGACCGGCATGTCGCTCGGCACGCCGCACTACATGTCGCCCGAGCAGGCGATGGGCGAGCGGGAGATCACCGCCCGCTCGGACGTGTACGCGCTGGGCGTGGTGCTGTACGAGATGCTGACCGGCGACCCGCCGTTCACCGGCTCGACCGCCCAGGCGATCGTGGCGCGGGTCCTGACCGAGCCGCCCCGGCCCATCCTGCCCCAGCGGCACACGATCCCGCCCGAGGTCGAAGGCGCCATCCTCGTCGCGCTGGAGAAGCTGCCTGCTGATCGCTTCGCTAGCGCGGCGGAGTTTGCGGAGGCGCTTAAGGGGCGCGGGACTGCGCCGAGTCGCGTCTCGGCTTCGGCGGCCGGTGTGGCCGCGCCGGGCGTACAGGCGCACGGGCGCACAGGCGCACGGGGGTATGGGATGGTTACGGCGCTCGTGATCGCGGTGGGGGTGGCGGCCTGGGGGTGGTTGAGGCCGGGGCCGGTGCCTAGCGTGAATCGGTTCAGCCTGTACATGCCGCCGGCGCAGGCGCTGGCGCCGGCGAACATTTCCGGCAACCGGATCGCCATCTCGCCCGACGGGCAGCGCATGGTCTACGTCGGCCCGGCCCAGGCCGGTGTGCAGCTCTGGCTTCGGGAGCACGATCAGCTCTCCGCCACGCCGGTGCCGGGGACCGTGGGGGGCGGGTCGCCCTTCTTCTCACCCGACGGCAGCCAGCTCGCCTTCCTGGTCCAGGGGACCAAGCTCCGCACGGTGGCGCTGGGCGGCGGGCCGACGGTGTCGCTGTCGGACAGCGTCAACTCCAGCGGGGGCTACTGGGCGGCGGACGGCAACATCTACATCGAAGTGGATTCCGGGATCGCGCGGCTTCCCGCCACCGGCGGGCGGCTCGAGATGCTCTACAACATGCTGGACCACCAGGAGGTCGGCGCCGAGTTTCCGATCGTGCTGCCCGGCGCCAAGGGACTGCTGTTCCGCACCCGGCAGGCCAACCAGGCCGTCGGCGACTTCCAGATCGTCGCCCTGCCGCTGCCCAAGCCCGGAGCGAAGCGGGTCCAGCCCCATGCGCTGACCCGTGGGGTGTACGCCCGCTACTCGCTCACCGGGCACCTGCTGGTGGTGACCGGCGAGGGCAAGCTCGTCGCCTTCCCCTTCGACCCCGGCAAGCTGGCGATCACCGGGGCGCCGGTGTCCCTGCTCGAAGGGATCGGGATCGAGATCGGCGGGTTCTCGACTACGCTCCAGCTCTCGAACAGCGGGACGCTGGTCTACACCACCGGCGCCGCCGCCCGGCCGAGGCAGGCGGTATGGGTGAGCCGGGAAGGTCTGGAGACGCCGGTGGACTCGACCTGGGAGCCGCCGGGGACCATCGCGAACGCGTCCCTCTCGCCCGACGGGACGGCGCTGGCGGCGGAGATCGTGGCCAACGGCAACAGCGCGCTCTGGATCAAGCACCTGCCGAGCGGGCCGGCGTCGCGGGTTACCTTCGGCGACACGACCAACCTCCGGCCCACCTGGTCGGCCGACGGCCGGTCACTGGTCTACGTCGGCAACGCCGGCGCCAACGGCGGCCAGGTGATGCGGCGGCGGGCCGACGGGACCGGCGTCGCCCAGGTGCTGGTCAAGTCGCCGTTCGCGTTCGCCCAGGCCAGCGAGACGCACGACGGCAAGTGGATCCTGGCGCGGCGGTCGTTCCTCGAGGCCGGGTCGGGCGACATCTACGGTGTCCGGGCCGGCGATTCCACGCTGACGCCGCTGGTGACGGGGCCGGCCACCGAGATCGAGCCGGTCGTGTCGCCCGACGGCCGGTGGCTCGCCTATGCCTCGGTCGAGTCGGGGCAGCCGGAGGTGTACGTCCGGCCGTTCCCCGACGCGGGGTCGGCGCGGTGGCAGGTCTCGGTGGCCGGCGGGCGCGACCCGATGTGGTCGCACAGCGGCACGGAGCTGTTCTACTGGAGCGCCGGCAACAAGATGATGAGCGTGGGGATCCGCCCGGGGTCGACGTTCGGGTTCGACCAGCCACGGGCGCTGTTCGCGACGACGGCGTACGTGTCGGGCGGGGCGGTGCAGCCCTACGACGTGAGCCCGGACGACAAGCGCTTCGTGATGCTGCGGGAGACCTCGGCCAACGAGCGGAGCGAGTTCATCGTGGTGGAGAACTGGACCTCGGAGCTGCGGGCTCGGACCAAGCGCTAACTCGAGGGGGGTGGCGCCCCGGGGGCCACACGCCCGCCGGGGCATCGGTACTTGCTACTCTCGCCTGGTGGGGGGTCCCGGGTCCGGTGGCAAGTACCGAGTCGCCCCCGGCAGGCATGTGGCCCCCGGTGCGCCACCCCCCTCGAGTTAGCGCTTCGTCCGAGCCCGCAGCTCCTGGGTCCAGTTCTCCACCACGATG
>DATCWW010000340.1:0-3317 GCA_036566145.1 Gemmatimonadales bacterium | reverse complement strand
CTATCTCGAAGCGCGCGGCCTGCCGGTCCCTGCCAAGGCGTCCGCCTACTCCATCAACCGCGGCCTCTGGGGCACCACCTGGGGCGGGGGCTGGACCCACGACACCTGGGCCGGTCCGCCGCCTGAGCTGATCGAGCCGCCGGCGGACGCCCCCGCCGGCCGTGAGATCGTCCTGGGGTGGGAGCAGGGCCTGCCGGTGACTCTCGACGCCGTGCCGCTGGAAGGACCCGCCCTGGTGGCGCGGCTGGGCGACTTCGCCGAAGCCTACGGCATCGGACGGAACATCCACGTCGGCGAGACCGCGCTGGGGATCAAGGGCCGCATCGGCTTCGAGGCCGGCGCCGCCCTCATTCTCATCGGCGCGCACCGCGAGCTGGAAAAGCTCGTGCTCACCAAGTGGCAGGTGTTCTGGAAGGATCAGCTCGGGCGCTTCTACGGCGACCGTCTGCACGAGGGTCAGTACTTCGACCCCGCCCTCCGCGACATCGAGGCGTTGATCACCAGCTCCCAGGGGCGGGTGAGCGGTGACACCCGCGTGCGCCTCGCCCCCGGACGGTTCCAGGTGGTCGGCACCCGGAGCCCGCACTCGATGATGGACACCTCGATCGCCACCTATGGGGAAGAGAACCGCCTGTGGACCGGGGACGAGGCACGGGCGTTCGCCCGGGTGTCCGCGGTGCCGTCGCTGCTGGCGGCGCGGGCCGACCCCAAGTGGCTTCGTGGTGAATAGCCGCAGCATCCCAGCAGAGGAGCAGCAATGGTCGTAACGACGCGCGTCCGGCTCGACAGGATCAGCTCCGCCACCCGGAACGCCGCGCTCACCCCCGAGGTGATCGTCGGCGATCAGATCGTGTCGGCGGAGGGCTACGTGCTCGCGGTCCGTATCCTGGCCGACAAGTCCACCTACAACACGGTGGAGGACGTCACCGGCCGGATGCTGTCGCTGCGCGCCGGCGACGTGCTCGCGGGCGTCCTCGGCACCCGCCGCGCGCTCCGCGGATACGCCGGCGTGGTGCCTCCGAGCCTGGCGGTGGGCGACACCATCGAGGTGCTCAACCTGGGCGGCATCCTCGGCAGCTGTACTTCGGTCAACCCGGAGATCGGCCCGCCGTTCCAGGCCGAGGTGCTGGGCGCCATCCTCGCCTTTCCCGAGCTGGGCGACCGGATCGGCCGGCCGGCGCACATCCGCGATCGCGCAGTGCCCCCGGCCGACACGCTGGAGAGCCGGGTGCCGGTGGTCTATGTGGCGGGGACCTGCATGAACGCCGGCAAGACCGTGGCCGCCACCGAGCTGGTGCGCGGCCTGGCCCGGGGCGGACTCCGGGTCGCCGCGGCCAAGCTCACCGGCGTCTCGCTCATGCGGGATGCCCTCAGCATGCTCGACGCGGGAGCCGTCTCGGCGCTCACCTTCAACGACGTCGGCATCGCCAGCACTCACCCCGGAATCACCGTGACCACCGCCAAGGGGATCTTCAACCGCCTCGCCGGCGTCA
The DNA here is from genome assembly GCA_036566145.1 of Gemmatimonadales bacterium. GTDB lineage: Bacteria > Gemmatimonadota > Gemmatimonadetes > Gemmatimonadales > GWC2-71-9 > CAVVWJ01. The sequence goes on along the minus strand of DATCWW010000340.1, from coordinate 1,824 downwards.
GGCCCGACGTGATCGTGGCGGAGCTGGGCGACGGCATCCTGGGCGAGTACGGGGTGCAGGACATCCTGCGCGACCCCGAGCTCATGGCCGTGGGTGCGGCCTACGTCATGGCGGCGCCGGATCCGGTCGCCTGCTGGGGCGCCGTCGAGCTGATGACGCGGGAGTACCGGCTGCCCATCACCGCCATCACCGGTCCGGCCACCGACAACGAGGTGGGTCAGGTATACATCGGCACCGGACTCGGGCTCCCGGCGCACAACGCGCGCCGGGACGCCGGGGGTCTCGTGGCCACGGTGCGCGAGTCGCTGGCCGCCTGGAGCAGGCGCCAGGGGCTGGCCGCGACAGCGGAGTTCCAGGTCGCGCGCCCCTCACTCGTCCGGGCCGGCGCGTGAGGGTAGCCGTCGTCGGGGCCGCCGGCTACGCCGGCGGCGAGCTGCTCCGTCTCCTCCTCCAGCACCCCGAGGTGGCGGACCTGGTCGCCACCAGCCGCAGCCAGGCGGGGAAGGCGATCGCGGACGCGCACCCGATGCTCGGCCCGCTCACCGACGCGCGCTTCCTCGGCGCGGCCCCGGGAGAGATCGCCCGGGGGCGGGACGTCGTGTTCCTCTGTCTCGAGCACGGCGAGTCGAGCCGCATCGCGGCCGAGGTGCTCGACGCCGACCCGGGATTGGTGGTGGATCTGGCGGCCGACTTCCGGGTCCGCGACCCCGAGCTCTACCGGCGCTACTACGGCGCCCACCCCGCGCCGGAGCTGCTCGGCCGCTTCGTCTACGGACTCGCGGACGTCGCGGGCCCGTCGCTCCGGGGCGCCCGCGCCATCGCCGCGCCCGGGTGCTTCGCGACCGCGGCCCAGCTCGCGCTCTATCCCCTCGCCCGTGCCGGGATCGACGCGGTGCCCTCGCTCTTCGCCGTGACCGGATCGAGCGGCGCCGGGGTGCAGCCGCGGGCGACGACGCACCATCCGGCTCGGGCGCACAACGTGTTCGCCTACTCGGTCCTGGGGCACCGGCACGAGGCCGAAGTGGTGCAGTCGTGGCGGGAGTGGATCGGCCGCCCCGACGCGACGGCCCGGCTCCTCACCCATTCGGGGCCGTTCGTGCGCGGCATCTATCTCACGCTGCACGCCTTCCTCGGCCGGTCCTCGATCACCGACGGCGAGTCGTGGACCTCGGCGGGCTGCTGGTACCGCGACGCCTATGCCGGCCGGCCCTTCGTCCGGGTGCTCGAGGCGCCGCCGGAGCTCACCCACGCGGTGGGGACCAACTATGCCCTCCTACACGCCTCCGAGAGCGAGGACGGCGGGGAGGTCCAGGTCTCGGTAGCGATCGACAACCTGATCAAGGGAGCCGGCGGCCAGGCGATTCAGGCCATGAACCTGGCGCTAGGGCTGGAGGAGACGATGGGGCTGCGTGGAGTGGGGGTGTATCCGTGTTGAAGGGCGCAGGGACGCAGGGACGCAGGGCCGCAGGGACGCAGGGGGGCGCCGTGCGCCCCAGCGCCCTGCTCCCCGTCTACGCCGAGTTCCCGATCCGGCCCGTCCGCGGCCGCGGATCCTGGCTCATCGACGAGGACGGCCAGGAGTGGCTCGACGCCTACGGCGGCCACGCCGTCGCCTCGACCGGCCACAGCCATCCCGACGTCGTGCGCGCCATCGCGGAGCAGGCGGGCGAGCTGCTGTTCTACTCCACCGCCGTGCGCCACCCGCTGCGGATCGCGCTGGCCGAGCGGCTGGCCGCGAGCTGCCCCGCGCCGCTGGAGCGGGTGTTCTTCTGCAACTCCGGAGCCGAGGCCAACGAGAACGCCCTGCATCTGGCCCGGAAGCAC
>DATCWW010000339.1:0-3506 GCA_036566145.1 Gemmatimonadales bacterium | reverse complement strand
CTGGTCGGCAGCGACGGCCCCTTCGTCGCGGCACTCGATCCGACCCTCACCGCGCCGCTCCGCCACGAGGGGGTAGCCCGCGAGGTGGTCAACCGGGTCCAGCGGCTCAGGAAGGAAGCGGGCTACGTCTATACCGACCGGATCGCGCTCTGGATCCAGGGAGCGGGCCCGGTGGCCGACGCGGTGCGGGCCCACGCCGATTTCATCCAGGGCGAGACGCTCGCACGGAGTCTTACCCTCGGTTCCCGCGCGCCGGCGCCGGATCTGGAGCAACAGGTCGACATCGACGGACACGACGTGGTGGTGGGAGTGCAACGACACCCGGACGGCCGGAACGGGGCCGGACCTCAACCCAGGAATGGGGAATGAACAAGAAGCAGCTGACACATCTCGAGAAGCGACTGCTGGAAGAGCGAGCCCGGGTGATGAAGGAGCTCGGGTACTACGACGAGTCCTTCAACGCGACGCTGCAGTCCTCCGACGGCGATCTCTCGTCGTACTCCTTCCACATGGCCGACCAGGGCACCGACGCCATGGAGCGGGAGAAGCAGTTTCTGTTCGCTTCGCAGGAGGGCCGCTACCTCTGGCACGTGAACGAGGCGCTCCGCCGCCTCTACGGTAGTCCGGAGAAGTTCGGGCATTGCCACCAGTGCGGCCAGGAGATCAACTTCGAGCGGCTCGACGCGCTGCCGCATGCGCGGCTGTGCATCACCTGCAAGGAGAAAGAGGAAGATGGAAAGCGCCGCTGACCCAGCGGCGCCCGGGGCGGAGCGGCGGATCTTCTGGATCGCGGCGCTGGCCGTGATCCTGCTCGACCTGATCACCAAGATCGTGGCCGAGGCGGTGCTGCTCAGGACGCCGGGTGTCGCGGTGCTGGGGGACTGGTTCCAGCTCCGCCTGGTCTACAACCAGGGGGCGGCCTTCGGGCTGCACCTGGGGCCGTACTCGCGCTGGATCTTCCTGACCGTCGCGATCGTCGCGGTCGTCGTGCTCCGGCGGATGTCCCGCACCAGCCCTCCCGGCGACTGGTTCCGCCAGCTGGCGCTCGGCCTGGTGGCGGGCGGCGCCGCGGGCAACCTGATCGACCGGATCCGCAGCACCCGCGGCGTGGTCGACTTCCTCGATGTCGGCATCGGCGCGCTCCGGTGGCCGACCTTCAACGTCGCGGACATCGCCGTGAGCTGCGGCGCCATCGCCCTGGTGGTCTCGATGTGGCGCGAGGACGTGCGCCAGCCGGAGCCCCCCGCGGCCCCGGTGCTCCAGGGACACGACGCGGAGTGAGCGAGGCGGGGCTGCCCGTCGAGCTCACCATCGCCTTCTCCGTCCTCACGGCCGCCACCGAGCGGCTCGATCGCTTTCTCGCCGACCAGCTGAGTCTGTCACGTACCCAGGCGGCCCGCCTCGTCGCGGCCGAGGCGGTCCGGGTGAACGGGCGCGCCGCGCGCGCCAGCCACACGCTCGAGCGGGGTGACCGGGTCGAGGTCCGGCTGGAGGAGCGGCAGCCGCTCCGGGAGCTCCGGCCGGCGCACATTCCCCTCACCATCGTCTTCGAGGACGAGCACCTGGCCGTACTGGACAAGCCCGCCGGACTGGTGGTGCATCCCGCGCCGGGGCACTGGGACGACACCCTGGTGAATGCCCTCGTCGCCCGCGGGACCGACCTGGGCGGCGGAATCGCCGGACGCCCCGGCATCGTGCACCGGCTCGACCGGGACACCTCGGGCCTGATGGTCGTCGCCAAGACCGACCTGGCCCACCGCCGGCTGGGCGCGGCGATCGCCGCCCGGCGGGTCCGGCGCACCTACGCGGCCCTGGCCTGGGGCCACCTCGATCAGAGTCCCACGGTGATCGAGGCGCCCGTGGCCCGGCATCCCCGCGACCGCAAGCGGATGTCGGTCCAGCCGACGGGCCGGCCGGCCCGGACCGACGCCTATGTGGCCGCCCGCTTCGGACCGGTGGATCTCCTCCGGCTGGAGCTCCACACCGGTCGGACCCACCAGATCCGGGTCCACCTCGAGCACGCCGGCCACCCCGTGGTGGGCGACCCGGTCTATGCCGGCGGGGGAAGCCGCCGGGTCTCGGGCGCGGCGCGCCGGGAGGCGGAGGCGCTGGAGCGCGCGACCCCCCGTCAGGCGCTTCACGCGGCTGCTCTGGCATTCCGCCATCCCGCCACCGGCGCGCCCCTGGAATTTCAAGCCGACTGGCCCTCCGATCTGCGCAGTGCATTGCATGTCGTGGCTGGCGAAGATCTGGTTGCTCGCCCTGATCCGCTTCGGTATCTTCTTTTCTTTAATAGAGATGGCTAACTCCCCGACGCTTCACGCCGTCATCTTTCGCATCGGTGCGCTGATTTGCGCGGCCCCGGCAGGGATCGTGCGGGAGATCCTCCCCCGCCTGCCGGCCACCCGGATTCCGGGGGTCGCCGAGGCGGTCGAAGGACTGGTGAACGTCCGTGGCACCCTGCTCACCGTGCTCGATGGCCACGTCCTCTTGTCCCAAGCCCGCCGGGCCGAAGATGAGGGCGCGATCATCCTGCTCCAGGTCGGCCAGCGCCGCTACGGGCTCGCCGTCGGGCAGGTGCTCGACTTCCTCGAGGTGCCGGAGCGGTCGGTCGCCGCCCGGGCGCAGCTCCCCGGCGTGGACCCGCGCCTGGTGAAGGCGGTGGGCGTGCGCGACGACCAGCACTTCATTCTGCTCGACATCGACGCGCTGTTCGCGCCGATCATCGGAGGCTCGGCGGGGCAATAGCCGGCCACCACCTGTTCCGGAGGCTAGCTCGTGAGCCACACCGTGCTCGTCTGCGACGACGCCATCTTCATGCGCACCATGATCAGCGACATCCTCAGCCAGGCCGGCTTCGAGATCGTCGGCGAGGCCGAGTCCGGGCTGCAGGCGGTGGAGAAGTTCCGCCAGCTCAAGCCCGACCTCGTGACCATGGACATCGTCATGCCCGACATGGGCGGCATCGAGGCGGTGCGGGAGATCTGCAAGACCGACCCCGACGCGAAGATCCTCATGTGCAGCGCGATGGGGCAGCAGGCGCTCGTGGTCGAGGCGATCCAGGCGGGGGCCAAGGATTTCGTGGTGAAGCCGTTCCAGCCCTCCCGGGTGCTCGAAGCGGTCCAGCGGGTCCTGGGCTGATCCGGTGGATCTGGCGAAGTACGCCGCGCTCTTTCTCACCGAGAGCCGGGAGCACCTGAACGTCTGCAACCAGCTCCTGCTCGAGTGGGAGCGGACCCCGGAATCACGCTCCCCTGTGGGTGGGCTGTTCCGGGCGGTGCACACGATCAAGGGCATGGCGGCCACGATGGGGTACGCCGGCGTGGCCGACCTCGCGCACCGTCTGGAGAGCCTGCTCGACGCGCTGCGGGGTGGCCGCGTGGCGGCCGACCCGGGGGTGTTCCAGCTCCTGTTCCGCTCGGTGGACGCGCTCGGGGCCGGCGTCGAAGCGGCCGCCCGGGGCAGCGATGCCGCCGTCGAGCCTGAGCTCGCCGCGGAGCTCGACC
>DATCWW010000056.1:0-7892 GCA_036566145.1 Gemmatimonadales bacterium | reverse complement strand
GATCTCCCGCACCAGCGCGCTGAGGGAGATGTACCCCCAGTCGCCGGCCTTCGACGCGTTGACGGCGAGGTCGGGGAGTCGCTGGTCGGTCGCCCGGATGTCCGGCGCGAAGAAGTCGAGGTAGGCGACGTCCACCTTGGGCGTCTCCAGTGAGGCCATGAGCTGCAGCCCCGAATCGAGCTTCCTTCTATAGCGGATCATGCCGCTACGAGTGGTCACCCCCGTGGGTGGGCCATCGAAGTCGGCCGTGGTCGGTGCCGATCCCTGCTGCACCCCGAACGTCGTCGTTTCCTGCCCGATCCGGACCCCCTTGAAGTCCACCCACGCCTTCCGCAGGCGAAGGGTGGTCGCGCCGTTGGGGCCGACGAAGTCGGTCTCCAGGTAGCTCTCGATGGCCCCGAATTTCTCATAGCGCACGGTACCGCCGAACTTGATCCGCGTCTGTCTCAGGTCGAAGGAGAGCAGGTTGTCGTCGCGGTCGGCGGCGAACAGGGTGTCGATGTTGACGGGATTGAACGTGTAGCTGCCCTGGAGGCCATAGTCGTCGAGGGAGGCATTGAAGCGGACCGTGGCGCCGACGTAGGCCTCGTAGTGAGGCCCACCGGCGACGCTGTCCTGGCTCTTCCATTTGATGATTTGCGCCGACACGCGGCCCAGGGGCCAGGCGAGGGCGAGCAGGAGCAGGGCGAATCCGGCGCGCGCGCTTCGGCGGCGCGCCGCATTGTCGGAAACTCGAGCGCCCACGGGAGAGTCGGCCATTGGCCCCAGTGAGGATCGCGGGTGGACCAAGCTGCCACAGGACCAGTCCGGCTCACTATTGGACTTTCGTCCAGTCCCTGGTGCCTAGCCCTCGGTGGGTGCAGCCGGCGCGCCCCGATGGCCCAGGAGCCGACCGAGCGCGAACAGCAGTACGACGATGCCCATGCCTACCGAGGCCCGAAGGAAGCGCGGCGCGTCACCGTTCAGCGCGAAACGCCACCAGAGCTGCCCGGAGTACGTGTCGTGCCGGTAGGCGAACAGCCCGAGCCAGAGGGTAAGCCCGAGCACCGTGGCGATCGCGAGCGGCCAGCCGGCCGGGAGCGGCTCGTGCAGCAGCGACACCGCCCGGGGGAACTCGTCGGCCGCGGCATGGAGGATCAGTAGGGCTACGCCCAGCAGCAGGGCCACCAGCACATTGGCCGAGCGAAGCAGCGCCAGCGCGATCCCCACGCTGAAGAGCCCCTGGGCCAGCCGATAGGCGAGCCGGGCCCGGCGCTCGAGGCCCCAGGCCAGAATGAGGAGCACCGCCCCGACTACGCTGGCCAGGAAGTGCGAGACCTCGATGGCCGCGAGCGGGAGCAGATCGCCCAGCCAGGCCAGGCGGCGCAGGTCGGTCGGAACGGCGCCGGTGAGCAGGAGCACGGCGCCGGAGAGAAAGGTCACGAAGGCGAGCGCGTGCGGCGCCAGGCTCGTCACGCCTTCCAGCAGCGCCTCCAGCGGCTTGCCACGGCGGCGGGCATCGACCACCTCCCGAACCGCGATCAGGACGCCGGCCGCGAGCAGGGGCACCAGGTAATACGCCACGCGATAGAGCAGCAGGGCGGCCAGGACGGCCGGCGCCGCGACGCCGTGCGGCCGGAGGACCAGCACCACTGCCTCGAAGACGCCGATGCCGCCCGGCAGCGGCAGGAGCTGGGTCGCCATCTGGGCGATCAAGAAGGCCCCCAGGAAATCCAGGTAGGACACCCCCAGGCGGGCCAGGAGGATGTACAGCGCGCCCGACGAGAGCAGCCAGTCGAGCGACGACACCCCCAATTGGCTCAGTGCGAGCCGGAACGAAGGCAGGCTGAACTCCCAGCGGAGCACCCGGACCGGCGCTCGCCGCAGGTAGGTGGCCAGCAGGTACCCGCCGACCGCCAGCAGGAGCCCCACGCCGACCGTTCGGCCCGGAAGCGCCAGCCATCCCGCGGCCAGCATGCCGGTGGCGGGGTGGAGCAGCAGCACCAGGCCGACCAGCGCCAGCAGCCCGACCACGTAGGTCAGCACGTTGAAGGCGGCCACCACCGCGGCTTCCGCCGGCGTCAACCCGAGGCCCGCATACAGGCGATACCGCAGCCCGCCCCCGGTGAGCACCGACGCCGGGGCGGTGTTGCTGACCGCCCATGCGACGAAGGACGGGATCAGCATGGACCTGAGCGGCAGCGGGTGGCCGGCGAAGCGGAAGGCGAGGTAGTCGTAGCCCACCAGCGCCAGGTAGGCGACGGCGCTGATGAGGAGGGCGAGCCCCACGGTGCCGATCGGCACCGCCGCCAGGGCACCGACGATCTCGTCGTACCGGTACTCCGCCAGCACGCGGTTCACCACCCAGATCGCGACGGCGAACAGCATCAGGTTGAGCACCGGGGTCAGCGTCGCGCGCCGACGCCCGAGGTAGGCTCGTACCCGGGTCAGCATCTGCCCCTCTCGAACACCATCTTCCCGGCGGTTATCGCCTCCATCATCGCGGGAATCTAGCGTTCGAAAGGGGCTATGTCGGTTGCCTCGATTCGCCGCTCATACGGGCCCGGTCTTCCTCATGAGCCGGGCACTCCCCCCTCACAGCTTGCCGGTGGCGACCGCGCGGACGATGTCCGTCGTGGTGATGATGCCGACTACCTTGTCGCCCTCGGCTACGAAGAGACGATGCACGTCGGCGTACAGCATCTGGCACGCCGCTTCCCGGATGTCCTCATCCGGCCCAATCGTGTAGGGACGCGGTGTCATGATGTCCCGCACAGGCGTGTTGTCGAACAGCGCCTGGCGCGCCGTCGGATCGCCGGCCTCGGCCTCGGCCGTCAGCAAGTCGGTGGCCGAGACGATCCCGATCACCTTGCCCGCGCCGTCCACGACCGGCATCCCGGAAATGTGGGCATCGGCCAGCGAGACAATCGCCTCCGCCACGGTCGCATCGCTGCCGACGGTCTTGACCTTGGGCTGCATCAACTCGGCGACTCTCATGACATCCTCCTCGTGAGTGATGGACCCATCGTACGGCGATCCGGGTGAACCGACTATGAACGGCGGGTGAAACCCTCTTCCGGGGCCAGCGCGGCAGCCCCCGCGCGGCGCAGCGCCCCCAGCAGGCCCCCGATGTGATCCGACGCCGGGGACTCGGCCGCCAGGAACGGGTCCATGACGGTCGAGCGGAGCACCACCAGACCATCGGTCCCGCTCGCCTTCCATTCCTCGAGCGAGGCGACCCCGAGCGAATCCAGAATCGGGCCAATCGCGCCATCGTACGCCGGGCTTCGCAACCGGGTGCGGGTGACGATGTACTCCGGCGCCTGGTCCGACCGCGCCAGACTCAGACGAGCGTAGACCCGCTCATTGAACTCGTTGACGGCACCGAGCGTCGTCAGTGAGGGATGGCAGAGGAGGTAGCATACGATGTTGATGTCGGGGAGCGGCAGCGTGATCACGCGAAAGGGCGAGAGATCGGCGGCCGTCAGTGCGGCGTGCAGACGCCGGGCCCCGGCGACGGTGCGTTCGACCAGGTAGCCATACCCGCGCTCGTCCGGCGGGATGACCTTGTGACTCAGCCAGACTGATGCGGCCGACGCGCCGGGTTTGGACCCCTCGAGGATGTAGCGCCCCAGGAATTGCTCCGTCCCCGTCTCCGCCCGATCGACAGGGGAGAGATACGGCGGATCGGTCGCGACCAGATGGCGCGCCCGACCATCCCGCACCAGGATGGCGCCCGCGGCGTAGGGGACGTAGCCCATCTTGTGCGGGTCCACGGTCACCGAGTCCGCCTGGCTCAACGCGCCGATCGCCTGGGCCCAGTCGTCCGATGGCCAGTCGCCGCCCGCGAGCTCCCGGATCTCGACGGCCGAGCGGCGCGTTCCGTCCGCCCGTCGCAGTACCGCGGCCGCGTACCCGCCGTAGCAGGCGTCGGAATGCAGGTGGAAGGTGGTGCCGAGGTCCGTCTCGGCGCGGGCGCGTACCTGGAGCACCTGGTCGAGCCGGTCAACCGCGCTCTCCTCGGTGCTGCCGCACACGCTCACCAGTGCCAGGATCGGCCGCCGACGGTGGGCCAGGCCCCGCGCCTGATCCCACAGCGCGTCCGGATCCATGCGGAAGCGGCCGTCCACCGGGACATGCAGCAGTTGGTTCGACCCGATCCCGAGCGCCCGGGCGATCTTTTCCCAGGAGTAGTGGGCCGTGGCCGCGACCAGCACGACGCCTGCCGGCAGGGGATCGCCGTAGTCCAGGGCCAGTCGCCGGCTGTACTCCTGGTAGCCGATGGCGGCGAGGGAATGATTGGCCAGCGCCTGCCGGACATCCGCGCGCGGCGCCGATTGCCACAGGCGATCCCACAGATCGAGGGCCGCCCCGTTGGTGATATTGAGCAGCTCCCAGAGCGGCAGCTCGGCCAGCGGCGCCGTCCCCCCTGTCGGCAGTCGCACCCACAGACCCAGTCCCAGATCGGCGGCAGCGCCCGCGGCCGCAACCGGGAGGTAGCGCACTCCCCGGGCCAGCCACAGCGCCTCGAAGTTGGCGATGGTGCCGCCCGACGTGAGATGGCCCCAGTGCCGGGCCGGGTCGTATCCGATCATCCGCGCGAGCTGTTCCGCGACCTCGAGCTCGAGCCGGGTGGTCACCGGCGAGATCTCGAGCGCGATGTTGTTGGGATTGTACAGCATGGCCGCGAAGTAGCCGATCTGCGAGGCGAGCGTCTGCTCCCCGATCATGTGACCCTTGTAGCGGCCGCTGAAGAACGGGACGTCGCGCTTGAGCTCGGCCAGCAGTCCCATCAACCCCTGGGTCAGGGCGCCGACCGCCTCCTCGTATCCCTCTTGCCGCTTATCGATCTCCCGGATGGCGACACCATCCTCGGGGTGGTAATTGCGCCGCCAGAACACATGGTCCCGCAGCGACTCGACGACGAGGCGCTCGAGCAGCTCCGCATTCTCGGCCTGGGGGCCGAGAAACCAGGCTTTGAGGGCATCGCGAGGATGGGCCGCCATGCGCTCGAATCTGGGCGCCGGCGGTGAGGGCCGGGTGAATGCCTCATGAAGAGTCGTTCACACTGTGCGCCGGGCAAAAAAATCCCGGGTGGGAACCCGGGATGCTGAGGAAGCACGGTGATTCCTACTTGATCAGGATCTTCGTGGCCGGCACCGCGATCTCCTTGACCAGGTGCAGGACCAGCACGCCATCCCGATACTCGGCCGTCACCTTCTTCTCGGCCACCGGCGCCGGCAGGCGAATCGTCCGGACGAACTTCCCGTAGACCCGCTCCTTCACCAGATAGCCCTCTCCCTCGATCTCTGGGGTGATCTCCCTCGTCCCGGTGATGGTGAGCAGCTCACCGGTGAGGTTGATGTCCAAGTTCTCCTTGTGGAAGCCGGGGACCTCGAGACGGACGATGTACTCCGTAGGGGTCTCGACCATGTCCATCACCGGAATCCACTCCGCGCCCGCAGTCCCGAACGGGAACGGTGGAACGAGCGGCTCCGTCAGGAACCGGGGGACCAGCAGCCGATCGAAGACTCGATCGAACTCCTCGCCCAGTTTCCCCACCATGGGGCTTCGCAGTGCGACTCGCATGACACCTCCTGATTTGTGTTGCGGGCGCAAGATAGCAAGCGGGCCATGAGAGGATCCTGAAGCGCGAGTGAAAGTGCTGCGCCGGGCGCTGTTGCCTGGCGATGAACCTCACCGGGACGACCGTCGGTCGCACGACGCGGTCTTGATCCTCCGGCGGAGGCTCGGGTTTGGTTACCGAAGGCTGCAGGCGCCGCCTTGCTCCCCCACGCCGTTTCGCCCCGGTTTCATGATTCCTTCACGCCGGCGGCGCTAGGATGAGGCAGTCATGCTACCAGGAGGACGATTGGCCGCCATCACACGTCCCGAGGTGGACCTTTCGCCCACCGTCAGGGTACCGATGCGCCCGTACCTTGCGGGCCTGCACGACCAGTGGCGGGAAGAGGTTCGACGCGTTCTCGACCCGGCACGCGAGGAAGGGGCGGGAACCTGGCGGCGGTGGCGCGCCCTGGAGTACCTGCAGGGCGGGCTCAGACGCCGCTTCGAGCGCGAGCGGCGGGCGGTGTTCAGTCTTCATCAACACCTGACTCCGGACCAGGCGCGCCACCTTTGGGCCGGCGCCGAGCTGATCACCCAGGTGCTCGGCGGCCTGCCCCACCGGATCGGGCTCTGCCAGTCTGACGCGGATTTCGGGGCAGTGGCGCTCACACTCGCCGGTGCGATCGAGTACTGGTGTCACGAAGTGGAAGATGCGCTCGGGCCCGTCCGCTGGGGTGACGTCTCGCCCGAGTCTCGCGGCTTCTTCGAGACGATCACCTACGACGACGTGCTGATCGGCGGCTGAATCCCGGGACGGCGGCCGGTCCGCCGGATGGGGTGACATGGAAAGCCCCGGATCCGCGAACCGTCCGGATCCGGGGTTTCCCACGCTCCCGAGTGAAGTACTACGCCACGCCGACCTTCTGCACGACCAGGGCCGTCACCATCCCGAACATGCCGTGCTCCGACTCGGCGTGAGGCAGGATGTGGCAGTGGAAGGCCCACGTCCCCGGGTTGGTGGCCTTCACCAGCACGTCCCACCGCTCGCCCGGCGCCACGTTGAGGGTGTCACACTTCCACGGCGCGGGCTGGTCCCACCCGTCCTTGGCGATCACCGTCATGTGCATCCCGTGCAGGTGCATCGGGTGGATCATCATCCCCTCGTTCATGAACCGGATCCGCACCGTCTGGCCCTGCTTGCAGACGACCGGCTCGGTGGCGGGGAAGCCCTTGCCGTTGAGCGTGTAGCCGTGGGCCCCGTCGTTCAGCACCATCACGTAGTCCACGTCGGCCCGGTGCGCCGGGCGCGGCCGCCGGGGTTCCACGATGAAGGCACCCAGCAGGCCGTTGCCGACCTGAACGGCGGCGTTGTGATGGGAGTGGTACATGTGCGAGCCTGAGTTCGGCACGGTGAACTCGTAGGTGTAGCTCTCACCCGGCTTGACCGGCGGCTGGGTGATGAACGGCACGCCGTCCATGCCGTTGGGCAGCTCGAGCCCGTGGAAGTGGATCGAGGTGGACTGGGACAGCTTGTTCGTCAGGACGACTCGCACCCGGTCACCTTCGCGCACGCGGATCTGCGGACCCGGGACCTGTCGGTTGTAGGCCCACGCCTTGACCCGCCGGCCTGACTCGACCTCCCACTCGATCTCTTCCGCCGTGAGCTCGTAGACCTTGATGCCGCCCTCGAGCCGCGGCTCCAGCAGCTGGTTGCCCTTGCCCTCGGTCTTGGCCGGAAACGCCTTGACGCCCTTCTCGTGCATGGCGTCCATCGCGGCGGCCTTCTGCTGGGCCGTCGGCTCGGGAGGCGGGGGCGCAGCCGCGGCTTGCGTCGTGACGGGTGGGGCGGCCTTGCCCTCGGTGCACGCCGCCAGCGAGGCCACGGCGGGGAGTGCGATGGCGGCTGCCGCGCCTTTGCGCAGGAAGTCCCGCCGGCTCTTGGTGGGGGTCGGCACACGGCGATCGGACACGCGGAACTCTCCGGGATTCGAGGACATGAAGGCAGGCTGGCTCGGATCGCGCAGTCTAGGCATCCGAAGATGAAGCCGTCGTGGAGGGTCCATGAAGGGGTCTTCACGGTTGTCCCCGCCGTCGCTTCACGGGAGATGCCGCATCGTTCGGGCAATGATCACCCCGTTGAGCGACCTCGACATCGCCGCCCGGCTCGGGATGGCCGGTCTGACCGGCCTGGCGGTGGGAATCGAGCGCGAGTGGTCGGGCCACGCCTCGGGCCCCCGCGCGCGGTTCGCCGGCGTGCGGACGTTCCTGCTGCTGGGGCTGGTGGGCGGGGTGAGCGGTGCCGTCGCGCTGGCCGGATGGCCGCAGCTCGGCGCGGCCCTCACCGGCGG
>DATCWW010000330.1:0-6967 GCA_036566145.1 Gemmatimonadales bacterium | reverse complement strand
ACCGGCTCCACCTGCCCGAAGAACTGCATCTCCTGTCCCGGCTCCTGCTTCACCTTGATCCGCCCGGACAGCTCGATGTTCATCTCCGGACTCTGCTTGCGGCGGAACCAGACCCGCTGGGGAAAGTGGACCGCGAGATCCAGCTTGAAGCGGTCCACCAGGCCGGGGCCGGCGTTGGCCTTGGCGACCGCCGCGGGGCCGAAGTACCGGGCAAGCTCGCGGAGGTCGGCGGGAGTGAGCTCGACCTTGGGGACCGCGGCCGCGGTTTCCCCGCCGATCAGGATCTCGCTGGGACCGAGGCTCAGGTCGCCGGTCATGATCGGCTTCTCGATGGTGCCTCCCAGCTTGAGCCGGCCAGAGGTGATGCCCTTGAGCGGAGGCGCGTTGCTGATCCGGAAGTCGTGCAGCTGCGCCGTCAGGTCGAGCCGCGGATCGGCGGTGGACTCGAGCAGCACCGTCCCCCGCGCGACGAGCGTCTCCTTCTTTCCGGTCGTGAGCCGCAGGCTGTCGACCCGGAAGCGGTCCCGCTCGAATCGCCCCGCGAGCGAGCCCTGCTCGTAGCGCAGATCCAACGTGGGCAGGGTGGCCGCGACGTCCCACAGGCGAACCGTACCGGTAGCCTCGGGCCGTTCGGGTGACCCGCTCACGTGTGCATCCACGGCCAGCCGCCCCGACAGGAACCGCATCGCGTCCCGAGGAAGGAGCGGCCGGAAGACGGACAGGTCGAAGCTGTCGGCCTGCACCGCGAGAGCCATGGCATTGCTTCCCCCGCCGCGCTCGAAGCCCACGCTCCCGGCGGTGTCGGGAGGCACGAGCGTGAATCGCCAGGGCAGCGTCCCCGTGACCTTGAGCAGCCGGTTGTGGCCGTGCGATGCCCCCGCCTCCAGACGGAGGCCGGTGGGGGTCCAGGCGAACCTGCCGCTCACCCGTCCGAGGTTCTTGCCTCCCGGCTCCCGGATGTTGAGCCCCGCGTGTCCGGTCAGCTCCGGCGCGGAGGCCTCGCCCTGGAGCTTGAGCACGGCATCCAGGCTGCCGGCGACGGGCGACACCCCCACCTGGTTGAGCGCGTCGAGATCGATGTTCTGGAGGCCCAGCGCGATATGGTTGAGGCCATGGCGGGTGAACGTGCCGTCGAGCGCGATGCTCCGGTCGGCCGTGGCGAGACGCAGGTGATCCACATGTACCGCGCCCGGCTCGGTTGCGATGGACACCGGCCCGGTGAGCCGCCAGGCTCGGCCGCCTTCCTCCAGGTCGAACCGGGTGAGCCGCACGCGCATCGTGTCCCCCCGCGCGTGCCCGGCGGCGGCGAGACCGAGCTTCACGTCGCCTTTGCCCAGCGCGGCATCGCCCTGGAGGGAGAGGACCGAGTCGTAGCGCCCGGCGAAGCTCGCCTGCTTGACGGCAATCCTGCCCACGGCGCCGCCTTCGACCCGCAGATCGGCGACCGCGCCGCCGCGGCCGGCGGTATCCATCGAGGTGGTGGCGCGCACCACCAGGTGCTCCGCGAGGTTGCTGCCGTAGAGGAGGCGCCAGGCCTCCGTGCGGCTCCGCACCCGCCAGCGGTGGGCCGGGCCATCCACGGCCACCGCGAGTCGGGTCGAATCGAGCGAGATCGAATCCAGCCCGGCCAGCTCCGCCAGGGGTGCGAGATCGCGGGTCCGCCCGGCGACGCGCAGGGAGTCACCGCGGCCGTCGCCGCGGAGCGCGAGGCGGCCGGCGCCGTCGAGAGTCGCGACGTTGGACCGGAGGAGGAGGGTGTCGAGCGCGAGCTTGCCGGGGGTGGGCAGCAAAGCCAGGTGGAGCTGCTGGACCCGAATTTCCCCGATCCCGCCGACTCCCGAGACGGTACCACCTATGCTCGAGAGACCGCCGCTGTCGGCCACGGCCTCGAGCCCGAACTTGCCCTCCATTCGGCCGTCCGCCCGGGGGTTTCCCGTCCAGCGCGCGAGATGCTCGACCCGCAAGGTTCCGTCGGTCCGGACCCGGGACTGCTCGCCCAAAGTTCCAGCGAGACGGGCCATCACCTCGGCGTCCTCGCCTTGGGCGCGCAGCTCGCCCGCCAGGACCCCGCGCTCGACGCTCAGGTCGGCCCGGCCACCCGCCAGCCTGGCCTGGTTGACGGTGGAGGGCAGCAGGTCCAGGACGGCTCGTGCCCGCAGACTGTCTCCAGTACCCGGAGCGACCGACGCCGTGAACCGGGCGTTGAGCGAGGTCGCGAGGTCGGCGCGGCCCAGCCACTGGCCCAGATCGAGGGCTTCGACGCTGCCGCCGCGGACTTCGTACTCGGGTGCATCCGCCATGGGGGAGCCGTCACCCGCGACTGCGAGCGACCCGGCACTGGTGCGCAGCGCGAGGTCATAGGTCAGGCGCTCGCCTTCGAGCCTGCCCGAGAGCGTCCCACCGGCGACCTGGAGCCGACCCAGCCGCGACCGGGCCACCTCGGCACGGAGCTCCACTACCCGGTCGGTCGTTCCCCATCGGCCGCCGCCGCTCGCAGTCAGGCTGAAGGGGCCGGCGAGCTCCGGCTGCCCCATGAAGGTGCCCAGGTCCACCGAATCGAGGGCGGCACGAGAGATCGTGAAGCTCGGGACAGAGTCGAAGGGCCGGCCCGCCCCGGCCAGGGTGAGGGTGCCACCCTCGAGGCCGCCTCGCAGGTCCACCTGAGCGTTCCCTTGGTTGAGTCGCACCGTCCCGTGAACGCCGTCGAGGCGTCGGGCCCCGTAACTGAGCCGCTCCAGGTCGATGCTCCCCGAGACAACGGCGGCCTCGGGCGCGGTACCGCGTCCGTCGAGGGCAAACCGCGCGCTCAGCGGGGCGGCCAGGGTGTCTCCCATGAGACGGCCCACATCCACCCGCTCGGCGCGCCCATCACGCAGGGCGTAGGTCACGGTGTCGCCCAGGGTGGCCAGAGCGAGACCCGTGACGCGGCCACCGGCGACCAGGAGAATCGGCCGGACCTCGAGCCGGCGGTCGGCGAGCATGAGCGTCGCCGTCCCCAGGTCGACCCGCTCGCCGCCCCGGCGGACGGCCGCGAGCTCGATTAGCCCCCGAACCCGAGCGGCGTCCGTGGATGCACCTTGCCCCGCCATGCGGAAGCCGACATCGAGCACCGGATCGCCCTCGGCGCCGGCGAGGGCGCGGGCGGCGGACTCGGTGCCTGGAATGCCCCGGGCGTGACCGGCGAGCTGGTACGAGGGGATCGAGTCGAACGGCCGCGCCCATCCGCCGGCTCGAACGCCGATGCCGCCCAGATCGCCGCGGACTCGGAGATTGGCTCGCCCGTCGTTCACCTGCGCGTCGAGATCGAAGGCCTCGACCGTCCGGGCGCCGACCTTGGAGTCGTCGAGACGGAATGTCGCCGACCCGTCGGCTCGGGAAAGGGTGGGGCCACGCAGATCGGCTCGGATGTCTCCACTCAGCAACGCCGCGGGGGCCGAGCGGTACAGCCTGGAGGGGTCGAGGCGTCGGACGCTGCCATCGACCTTCAGGTACCCCGGGGCGTCGTGGCCCAGCACGGTGCTGCCGGTGAGATTAAGGGTCGCGCTGTCGAGGCGAGCGCCGAGGCTCACGGTGGCGAGCCGCCCGCGCGCGGTGGCGCCGGCCTCCATCCGGAGCTCACCCTCGGGCGGAACGGCCGGATAGATCGCGGCGAGATCCGCGAGCGCCAGCGGAAGCGCACTCAGCTTGACGTCGAGCCGGCTGGCCAGGTGGGGATCGTCGAAGCTGCGCGGGATCACGGCTCGGCCGTTGATCTCGCTCCGACTGGTGTGGATCCGCAGGGGATCGAGCCGCAGCTCATCGTTCAGCGCGGCGCCCCTGGCGGCGACCTGGAACCAGACCGACGAGTCGGCCGGTGGGGCGAAAGCCACGCCGACCGTGTCGAGCACCATGGTGAGCCGTTGCCCGGCGACGAGATCGCGGCCCCGCAGCACCAGGTGCCTGAGTCGCGCCACCGAATCGGGGGCGAGCTGCGCCGCGAGGTCGGCGTCGTCCACCGCGATGCGCTCGATGATCATGGGGGGGCCCGACGCCGAGGTGTCGCGAGATTCGCGGAGCACCTTGGTGAGGTCCCAGCCGTCGCCTTCGTGTCGAGCCACCGCCCGGACGCCGGTCGCGGTGAGCTCCTGGAGCCTGGTCTCGCCGGCCAGAAAGCGGCGGAGCTGGTAGCGCACGTCGAGGCGGTTGACGTGCGCCAGCTCGCGGCCGTCACGGGCCAGCCGCAGATCCTCGAACTGCAGATGGGAGAAGAGATTGCCGCTGACCCGGCCGACCTCGAGCGCGTAACCCGGATTGAGCGGCGCGTAGGTCAGGAGTCGGCGCGCGACCCAGGTGGCGACCGGCGATAGCTGGAGCGCCCCCACAATGGCGACCACCAGTACCAGCAGTCCGATTCCCGCATTGCGGAGCCATCGCAACCAACGAGGAGGCATGTCGTTGAATTCCACTCCACGAGCCCGCGCCCACTATGACCCGCGTCACGGTAGGTGGCCTCGAAGCGAGGGTTCGGCATGTATTCGGTGGACCCACGGCGGAACTGGTTCGGCCTCATGAGACGGCTCGAATGGAACGAGCGCCAGGGGTGAGCGAGGCCACAGAGCGAGGACGGCCCGCCGGGACACCTTGCGCCACATGAAAAGTCTCGCCCTCCTCACCCTGGCCGTCATCGCGTCGGCCGGATGCTCCGATCGGTCCGGACGGGAGCGTGCGGCCCAGGCCCAGCGGTCGTCGCCGTCGTCCGAGCTGGTCCGGGTGGACACCGGGATCCCCCATTCGGCCGACAGCTCGCCCGAGCCCGCGACCACGCCGGCGGAGGAGTCGCGGCCCTCGCCGGAACCCGCCACCCCGGCCTATCGGGAGCCGGAGCGGGATACCACGGTCACGGACACCGTCTCCGCCGCAGAGACTCCGGCCGCGCCGAGTCCCGGGCCCTCCGACACCGCACCCCCGGCCGCGAGCGGTGCCGTGGGCGATACGACCTCCGAGGTCGAGCCGTCGCCCGCTACGGCCGCCGGATCGCCCTCAGCGACTACTACGCGCACGCTGCCGGCCGGCACCGAAGTTCACGCCGCCCTCGACGATTCCATCAGCTCCCGCCGCGACAGCGCCGGCAGGACGATCACGGCGGAGGTCATGCAGGCCGTCTCCGACCCGGGCGGCGCGGCGGTGATTCCGGCCGGCGCGCGGGTCCGCCTCACGGTGACGCAGCTCGCTCCGGCGGGCTCCCGCAGCGCCGCCGATGGGCAGCTCGCCCTCCGGGTGGATGCGATCACGATCGGCGGCAACGAGGTCCCGGTGAAGGCCCGGATCCAGCAGGTGCCCCACGAGCTCAAGGGCAGAGGAGTGACCGGATCGGAGGCGGCGAAGGTGGGAGCTGGTGCGGCGGTAGGGGCGGTGACCGGCCGGGTCCTCGGCGGCGATGCGAAGGGCGCGGTGATCGGCGGCGTGGTGGGCGCGGCGGGCGGGGCCGCGGTCGCGACTCAGACGGCGAAGCGGGATGTGGTGGTGGCCGCGCGCACCCCCGTCAGCTTCGTGCTCGACGCGCCCCTGGTCGCGGCGGTGGCCGAGCCGTCGTCGCCCTAGGTTACCAGCTCAGGGTGTACTGACCGCCGAGCGTGAAGGTCACCTCGGAGCCGTGAAGGTCGTCGGCCGGATGCTCGTTCGGCCAGGCGAGACGGTGGCTGGTCATCCCGAGGTCGAGCGCGAATCCCTGCCACAGGTAGATCCCCGCCGAGAGCCGCTCCGTCGCGTCGCGCCGGCGAGAGACGATAGGCCCGCCGCCGAAGGCGAAGGTCTTCTCCGCCGTGATCGTGACCGGCAGCCGCTCCGAGGTCAGGTTGCCGTTGGCCGAGACCCGGGTCCGCATGATCTGCAGCGCCTCGTGGCCGTTGGTCATGACGCCGATCTGCGAGCTCGCGGTAATGCCGCGGAGCATCACGCTGGGGCCCACCGCGAAGCGGAGCGCGGTCCCGTCCGCCAGCAGCGGGCTCTGCTGCTCGGGCAGCCAGTCGCTGTGAAGCGCCCCGGCATGCACCGCGATCCCGTAGCTCACCTCGTCGCCACGCTTGAGCACCCGGGCGAGATCGAGCGAGCCGCCGTGCTCGTCGTCGCTCCAGAATCCCATGGCGTGCACGTTCCATGAGGGGGCGGCCCACTCGCCGTTCACGGTCCAGAAGCCACTGCTCAGGGCCTCGCGCAGCAACACGGTCCGACCCCCGCCCAGGATGGAGCGGCGGGCAAAGATGGTGCTGTACCCGGCGGTGAGCTCCACCGTGCGGCCGTTCTTCTCGGGAAGGCGCACCGGCAGGTTGTGGTAATAGTCGCGGCAAACGCCGTCGCGGCAGCTCGTCACCTGGATCGGCCGCTCCAGCTGGTCGAGGAGCTCCTTGCCGTGGCGGACCGCGTAGCGAGGCATGTCCTTGCCCGCGGCGAAATCGCCTCCGACCATGGCGACGAGCTTGGGGCCGCGCGCCGAGAAGCGGTCGAGTCCGTCCTGGGACTTGAGCATGACGCTGTCGGCGCCCGGGCTCTCGACGGTGACTTCGGCCGGTTGCCCGGTCCGGGGCAGATCGGGACGGAGGCTCACGGTGACCGGATCGGGATCGGGCCCGAGCCGGGTAGTCTGTTCCGGAATGGCGCACGCAGCCGTCGAGACGGCGGAAGTGGCGACCAGGGCGGCGAGGCGCCCGCGGACGATATTGAGAAGCACGGCGAAGCTCCCAGTCTGAGAGCTGTGCAGCAGCAGTTGTAGTGGGATGAGTGATCCGGCGCAGATGCGTCTTTTCAAGGACTATACCGCATGGACACCGGACCGGCTAGAGCGTGGCCAGTGCTCTGACCGGTCCACATATCTCTCTGCACCAGCAGACACTTGACCCCCGGGGTCCGGAAACGCTCCGGACCCCGGGGTGCAACTTCCGTCATGGGGGGTGTGGAGTCCGTCCGCCAGCGCCGGTGTGGCGCCGGCGGG
>DATCWW010000288.1:0-4724 GCA_036566145.1 Gemmatimonadales bacterium | reverse complement strand
TCAGTGGCCGCGCGTGGCGGCGATCTCGGCGCCGTAGTGGATTTCCAGAATGGTTTTAAAGACCAGGGTCACCAGCGCAAGGCCGGCCAGCAGCGAGGCCACCGCGAAGGCGGCCGAGAACTGGTACTCGTTGTAGAGGATCTCCACGTGCAGCGGCAGGGTGTTGGTCTCGCCCCGGATGTGGCCGGAAACCACGGACACCGCGCCGAACTCGCCCATCGCGCGGGCGTTGCAGAGGATGAGACCGTACAACAGCCCCCACTTGATGTTGGGGAGCGTGACTCGCCAGAAGGTCTGCCACCCGCCCGCGCCGAGCACGATGGCCGCCTCTTCTTCCTCGGTCCCCTGCTCCTGCATCAGCGGGATGAGCTCCCGGGCGATGAAGGGCGAGGTGATGAACATGGTCGCCAGCACCATGCCTGGAACGGCGAAGATGATCTTGATGTCGTGGTCGAAGAGCCAGCCGCCGAACCACCCGTGCATGCCGAAGAGCAGCACGAAGATCATCCCCGAGATGACCGGCGAGACGGCGAACGGCAGGTCGATCAGGGTGATGAGCAGGTTCTTGCCGCGGAAGTCGAACTTCGCGATGCACCACGCGGCCGAGACACCGAAGACCAGGTTGACCGGCACGGCGATCCCGGCGATCAGCAGGGTGAGCCGCGCCGCGCTCAGCGCGTCCGGCTCGCGGACGGCCGCCAGATAGGCCTCCACGCCCTTCGACAGGGCCTCGTGGAACACCAGCACCAGGGGCAGCAGCAGCGTCAGGGCCAGGAAGACCAGGGCGACGGCGGTGAGGGTCCGCCGCACCGCCGGCGACTCGCCGGTGGCCCGGGTGATCGCGCGGGGGGCCGTCGTGGCCGGACGGGTAAACGCGATGGTGGCCATACTCAGGCCTCCACCCGGCGCCGGGCCGCCCACTGCAGCAGGTTGATAGCCAGGAGCAGCGCGAACGAGACCAGCAGCATCACCAGCGCCACGGCCGTGGCCCCGGCGTAGTCGTACTGCTCCAGCTTGGTGATGATGAGCAGCGGGACGATCTCGGTCTTCATCGGCATGTTCCCCGAGATGAAGACCACCGAGCCGTACTCGCCGATCGCCCGGGCGAAGGCCAGGGCGAACCCGGTGAGGAGCGCCGGCGCCACCGTCGGAAGGACGACGCGGAGGAAAGTCTGCGAGCGCCGGGCCCCCAGGCTCGCCGCCGCCTCCTCGACCTCGACCTCGAGATCGTCCAGGACCGGCTGCACCGTGCGGACCACGAACGGCAGGCCGATGAAGATCAGGGCCACCGTGATCCCGATCCAGGTGTAGGAGACCTTGATGCCGAGCGGCTCGAGGTAGCGGCCGACCCAGCCGTTGCCGGCGTAGAGCGTGGTGAGGGCGATGCCGGCCACCGCCGTGGGCAGGGCGAACGGCAGGTCCACCATCGCGTCCACCAGGCGCCGGCCGGGAAACCGGTAGCGCACCAGGACCCAGGCCACCAGCAGGCCGAAGACGGTGTTCACCAGCGCGGCCACGAAGGAGGCGCCGAAGG
Source organism: Gemmatimonadales bacterium (assembly GCA_036566145.1). Lineage (GTDB taxonomy): Bacteria > Gemmatimonadota > Gemmatimonadetes > Gemmatimonadales > GWC2-71-9 > CAVVWJ01. The sequence goes on along the minus strand of DATCWW010000288.1, from coordinate 3,190 downwards.
TGACCCGGTACGACGCGAGGACCCGGGGATTGGTGACGGTGCCCCAGAACTCGGCCCAGGACAGATCCGCCGTGAGGGCGAAGACCGTGGCCAGAGGGAGCAGCACCATCAGGCTGAGATAGGTACAGGTGATCCCCAGGCTCACGCCGAACCCGGGGAGCACGCTTCGAGACGTACGGCGCATCGTCATCCCTTCGTAGGGGTAGACTGCCGGCCCGGGCTCAGCGCCCGGGCTGGTAGATCTGATCGAACACGGCCCCGTCGGCGAAGAACTTCTCCTGGGCCTTCTTCCATCCGCCGAACACCTCGTCCACCGTGACCAGACTGAGCTTGGGGAACTGCGCCTGGTACCTGGCCGCGATGGCGGCATTGCGCGGGCGGTAGAAGTGCTTCGCCGCGATCTCCTGGCCCACGTCGGTGTACAGGTATTCGAGGTACGCCTGGGCGACGGCTTTGGTCCCGTGCTTCCTGGCCACCTTGTCCACCACCGCCACGGTCGGCTCGGCCAGGATGCTGATCGAGGGGGCCACGACCTCGAACTTGCCGGGGCCGAGCTCCTCGATGGCGAGGAGCGCCTCGTTCTCCCAGGCGATCAGCACGTCGCCGATGCCGCGCTCCACGAAGGTCGTGGTCGAGCCGCGGGCGCCGGCGTCGAGTACCGGCACGTTCTTGTAGAGCCGGGTGACGAACTCCTTGGCGGTCTGCTCGTTGCCACCCGGCTGGCGGAGAGCCCAGGCCCACGCGGCGAGGAGGTTCCAGCGCGCGCCGCCCGAGGTCTTGGGGTTGGGGGTGATCACCGCGACGCCGGGCTTGGCCAAATCGCCCCAGTCCTTGATGCCCTTCGGGTTCCCCTTCCGGGTGAGGAGCACGATGGTCGAGGTGTAGGGCGCGCTGTTGTCGGGCAGCCGCTTCTGCCAGTCGGCCGGAAGCAGCCCGCCCTTCTCCGCGATCTGGTCGATGTCGTACGCCAGCGCGAGCGTCACCACGTCGGCGCCCAGGCCATCGATGACCGCGCGGGCCTGCTTGCCGGAGCCGCCGTGCGACTGGCGCACCGTTACGTCCTGCCCGGCCTTCTCCTTCCAGTACCGGGCGAACTGCTGGTTGAAGTCCTCGTAGAGCTCGCGTGTCGGGTCGTACGACACGTTGAGCAGGGTGACCGGCTTGCCCCCGCCCTGGCCGACGGCCGGTGCCGCGCCGCCGCTCAGGGCGAGAAGCAGGATCGTTCCGGGAATGGCGAGTCGGGTACGCATGGTCGTGTGCACGCCTCTCAAAGAGTCCGGGTCAGGATCAGAACGAGTGTTGGAACCGAGTCACGAAAAAGTCCTCGGCCTTGCGGTCGCCGTCGGCGGCGCCGCCGTCGAACGTGGTGTGCTCGTAGTTGACCGCGACCTTGATCTGCTTGTTCAGATACCAGTTCAGGCCGACGCCCGCGCTCTTCTCCTTGGTGATCGAGCTCGTCGGGCTGGCGAAGATGGGGAACGCGTCGTCGTCCACGTCGAGCTCGCCGTACCGCGCGACCAGCTCGAGGGCGCCGAAGCCCTTCTGGGTCGGATCGAAGACCTTCTTGGGCGTGGGACTACGGAATCCGGCCTTCTCTCCAGTCAGGAAGAACGAGCCGCTCGCCTGCCACGCCTTGTGGGTGAGCTCCGCGGCGGAGGGGCCGAGGCGGACTTCCTGGCGGGAGAGGGCGTACTCGCCCTGCACGCCGAACGGCCCGCTGTAGAAGTAGCCCTGAGGCACCAGCCGGCTGCGGCGGCCGTTGGCCAGGACCGAGTTGAGCGGCACCGCGGCGTCGGTGCGGTACCGGAAGACGGTCTGCTGACCGGCCGAGCGGTACGCGGGCAGGCCCGAGCTCAGCGTGGTCCCGCTCAGTCCGCCCTGCTCGGTGCCGGTGGTTCCCGCGATGCCGATGCCCAGGCCCTTGAGCGAGCCCGTGGTGATCGGCTGCAGAAACACGCGCGCGTCGAGGTCCTTGGAATCGTTCAGGTCGCCGTCGCCGTTCCCGAGGTCGGTGACGCCGTCGAAGACCCCGACCGCGTAGGTGAGCACGCCGGTGTGGATGTCGCCGCCCAGCTGGACACCGATGTCCCGGTTGGGCACCAGGTTCGTCGGCAGGCCGCGCTCGGCGAAGGCGATATCGGTCGCCGACTGCAGCCGCTCGAGGCCGACCGGCGGCTTGAACTTGCCGAGGCGAACCGCGAAGGCGGGCGTGAGGCTGACGTCGCCGTAGGCGTCGAAGAGCACCGTCTGGCCCTGGGCAAAATCGGGCATGATGCGGAAACCGAAGTACTTGCCGACCGTGGCCTCCACGATCGGACGGGCACGACGGAGGAAGAAGGTGTTGGGGACGGCCTTGGCCTCGTCGCCGCCGTAGAAGCGTCCGTCGCCCTGGGCGTAGCCGCGAAGCTTGAGGACGTACTTCCCGTCGGCCGACTTGATGCTGAAGCCGTCCTTCCCGTTCGCCGTCACCGCTGCCTTGTCCTTGGCCGCGGCGGCGATGCTGTCCCCCTCGAGCTCCCGCAACCGCTTGAGCACGCGGATCTGCTGTTCGAGATCATCCACCCGGGCGGCCAGTGGCACGCTGTCCGGGGTGGTCCCCTCCTGTTGCGCCATGACCCGCGGGACGATCGTGACCGTCCCCGCGACGATGATGAACCCACCGACCCATTGCCGGACCGCGCTCATGCGATTCTCCTGTGCGCCTCATCGAGTAGTCGACGTCCGGTCGTCCGGTCGGTCGGAAAGCGAGGGCCTGGGCCCCCGCGGGGAATGCGTGGCATCGGACAGCTACCGTCTGCCGTCGCGGTGGGCGTGCTCGAACCGGACCTTCTCCCGTCGCTCCAGCTGCACCACCCGACCCTCGTGAATGACCAGCTCGATGGTGCCGTAGCGGATCGAGCGGAGGGCGATCGCAAGCTCACGCGCGAGCGCCGGCTCCAGCGGCAGCTCTGGCGCGGGCCCATCGGCCGGCGACGCGGAAACAGGGATTCTAGTAACCATATGCCTATATATCCTATCTACTTGATAGAGTAAATAGGCAAGTGATGTGCCAAGAAGGTGCTTTCCTAAGTCATTTATTCAATTGGTGTTACGAAGTTGCGATCAGAGAGGCGTTGTCGATCTGCTGCAGCAGCTGCGCCAGGCTCGTCCCATCGAGGATCTTGGCAGTGGCGTCCCGCACCTCTTTCAT
>DATCWW010000286.1:0-3395 GCA_036566145.1 Gemmatimonadales bacterium | reverse complement strand
CGGCCGGGGCAGCCGGCGGCACCGGCCCGGACCTTCGGGCCCGACGCCGAGAAGGGCGGCGGCCGGAAGAAGGGAAAGAAGGGGAAGCGCGCCTCGGTCGATCAGGACGCGGTACAGGCCAACATCCTGCGCACCCTGCAGGGCATGAAGGGGCCCGGCCGAAAGGGCGTCCGCCGCCCCGACGAGCCGTCCTTCCGCGAGCTGCAGGCCGGCCGGCTGGCCGAGGAGCGGGAGAAGGAAAAGACCCGCATCCGGGTCAACGAGTTCGTCTCCGTGTCCGAGCTCGCGACGGCGATGAAGGTGCCCGCCACCCAGATCGTCCAGTTCGCGTTCAAGGAGCTGGGCCTCATGGTGACGGTCAACCAGCGGCTCGACTTCGACCAGATCGAGCTCATCGCGTCGGCGTTCGGCTTCGAGGCGGTCCGGGAAGATGAATACGCCGCCCAGGTCGAGGCCGACACCACCGAAGACGCCCCGGAGTCGCTGGAATCCCGGCCGCCCGTCGTCACCATCATGGGCCACGTCGACCACGGCAAGACCTCGCTGCTCGACTACGTCCGGAAGGCGAACGTGGTGGCCGGCGAAGCGGGCGGGATCACCCAGCACATCGGCGCCTACCACGTGACCCTGCCGGGCGACCGGAAGATCACGTTCCTCGATACCCCGGGCCACCAGGCGTTCACCGCCATGCGTGCCCGCGGCGCCCAGGTGACCGACATCGTGGTCCTGGTGGTCGCGGCCGACGACCAGGTCATGCCGCAGACGATCGAGGCCATCAGCCACGCCAAGAACGCCGGCGTGCCGATGATCGTCGCGATCAACAAGATCGATCTGCCCAGCGCCAACGTGCAGAAGGTGAAGCAGGACCTGCTGCAGCACAACGTGGTGCTGGAGGAGTTCGGCGGGAACACCCTCTCCGCCGAGATCTCGGCCAAGAAGGGCACCGGAGTGGACACCCTGCTGGAGCAGATTCTCCTGCAGGCCGAGATCCTCGATCTCAAGGCCAACCCGAACGGCATCGTGCACGGCACCGTGCTCGAGGCCACCCTGGATCCGGGCAAGGGTCCGCTCGCCACCATTCTGGTCCAGAAGGGCACCCTCCGGGTGGGTGACAACTTCATCTGCGGCAAGTTCTCCGGCCGGGTGCGCGCGCTCTACGATGAGCGCGGCAAGACGGTCAAGGAGGCGGGCCCCAGCATTCCGGTGCAGATCCTCGGCTTCGAGGGCGTGCCGGCGGCGGGCGACACCTTCGTGGTCGTGACCGACGCGGTCGAGGCCCGCGAGATCGCCCAGAAGCGGCAGCGGCTCGAGCGCGAGGCGCAGAACCGCCGGAGCCAGAAGGGCACCAGCCTGGAAGACTTCAGCCGCGCGCTCAAGGAGGGCGAGGTCTCGACCCTCCGGATCATCATCAAGGCCGACCAGGGCGGCCCGGCCGAGGCCCTGGCCGACGCGCTGGCCCAGCTCAGCACCGGCGAGGTCCGGGTGGACGTGGTCCACCGCGGCGTCGGCGCCATCACCGAGAGCGACATCCTGCTCGCCAAGGCCTCGGGCGCGATCGTCCTCGGGTTCCACGTCCGTCCCGATTCCAATGCCCGCGCGGCGGCGGAGCGGGAGCAGGTGGACGTGCGGACCTACCGCATCATCTACGAGGCGGTCGAGGACGTGCGGAACGCGCTCGAAGGGCTGCTCAAGCCGGAGGAGCGGGAGACCGTCCTGGGCGAGGCCGAGGTGCTGCAGCTCTTCAAGGTGAGCAAGGTGGGCACCATCGCCGGATGCGCGGTGCGGAACGGCGTCATCCAGCGCACCGCGAAGGCCCGGATCATCCGCGACGGCGTCACCGTGTATACCGGCGCCCTCTCCAGCCTCAAGCGCTTCAAGGACGACGTCCGCGAGGTGCGCGAGGGGCTCGAGTGCGGCATCGGCATCGAGAACTACAACGACCTCAAGGTGGGAGACCGGATCGAGTCGTTCCGGATGGAAGAGGTCAAGCGGACGCTTTCCGCCAGCGCGAGCGCCGGCGGGGCCGTCGGCTAGCGTCGCCGGCGCGCGCCCATGATCGTCGCAGTGCAGACCTGGGACCTGCACCTGCCCGGCTGTCAGTCGCTCAAGGACAAGCGGGGGGTGTTGAAGCCGCTCACCAACGGCCTCCGGAAGACGCTCAACGTCTCCGTGGCCGAGACCGGGCACCAGGACCTCTGGCAGCGGGCGGAGATCGCCTGCGCGGTGGTGGGCACCGCCCGGCCGGTGGTGGAAGGAGTGCTGCGTGCCGCCGACCGCACGGTGGAGGAGGCCGACGGGGTGCGGATCGTGGACACGGCCACGGAGTTCCGGTGAAGGGCTCGTCCCGGCGGCCGGAGCAGGTGGCCGAGACGCTCCGCCAGGTGATCGCCGACGCGCTCACTCGGGGCGAGGTGCGCGATCCCCGCATCGGGTTCGTCACCCTCACCGGTGTGCTGGTGACCAACGATCTCTCCCACGCACGGGTGATGGTCTCGGTCCCCGGCGCCGAGGCGGAGCGGACCCGGGCGCTGCAGGGGCTGCAGAGCGCGGCGGGGTTTCTCCGGAGTCGGGCGGCCAAGGCGCTGACCACCCGGACGGTGCCCGAGCTGCATTTCGAGCTCGATCAGGGGCAGGAGCACGCCGCCCGCATCGAGGAGCTGCTGCAGGCGATCCGCCGGGAGTCGCCGGACTGATCGGAGCGGTGCTGGTGGACAAGCCCGAGGGCATCACCTCGCACGACGCCGTGCAGCGGGTGCGGCGGGCTCTCCGGATCCGCTCGGCGGGGCACACCGGCACGCTGGATCCGTTCGCCACCGGGCTCCTGGTCGTCCTGCTCGGCCGGGCGACCCGGCTGGCGCGGTTCGTCGAGGCCCAGGCCAAGACCTACCACGCGGTCGCCCGGCTCGGCGTCAGGACGGACACCGACGACCGGACCGGCGAGGTCATGGAGGAACGTCCGGTCGAGCGGCTCGACGCCGGCGAGGTGCGCCGAGCCCTGGAGGGGTTTCTCGGCCCGGGGCGACAGCGGCCGCCGGCCTACTCCGCCAAGCACGTGGACGGCGAGCGCAGCTACCGGCTGGCCCGTCGGGGCGAGACGGTGGTGCCGGCGGAGGTCGCGGTCATGGTGCATGCCGTGGAGTGGCTGCGGTGGACGCCGCCGGAGCTCGAGTTCCGGATCACGGCGAGCGCCGGCACCTACATCCGGGCCGTGGCCCGCGACCTGGGCGCTGCCTTGGGGGTCGGCGGCCATCTGAGCGCGCTCCGCCGGGAGGCCATCGGCGAGCTCCGGGTGGAGGACGCGGTCCCGCTCGACGCGGTCGGGCCCGAATCGGTGCGAAGTCCCGCGTCGGTGCTGGGCCACCTCCCGGCGGTGCCGCTCGACGCCGCCGGCCGCG
>DATCWW010000237.1:0-5641 GCA_036566145.1 Gemmatimonadales bacterium | reverse complement strand
ATCAGCTCGTAGCCCCAGGGCTTGTCGACACGATACGGGACCTCTGGCACGCAGCCTCCGACGCCGGTTGGAAACGGGACGCGGAAATATAGGCGCCGGAGCGAGGAAGTCACCCGCCGATGCGGGGTTACGCGACTGGAGAAGGTCCGGGCGGTCGCCCGGCAGGAACCCGGGCGGCACTTGGCCGGTTGCAGCAGAATCGTGCGCAATATTCTGTGACGAATAGTCGCACCTAGAGTCTTGTAGCAGGCAATTAGTTTGGTTGAAGCACCATACATTGACGGATCGTAGGGCGCTTGTAGATTTTGGCGAACGTCACGTAGGAGGAATCCCATGAACGCCACCGCCCTCGATCCCACCTCGCGGCACATCCTCCGGGTCCTCGCCGAAGACGGCCGGGCCAGCTACCAGGCCATCGCCGACGCGGTCGGACTCTCCCGGCCGGCCGTGATGGAGCGGGTCAAGCGCATGGAAGAAGCGGGGCTGATCCAGGGCTACCACGCCCGGCTCGACCGGACCAAGGCCGGCTTCCCCATCACCGCCTTCGTCTCCATCCGCTACCCGGTGGCCAGCCGGTTCGGCGAGGAGCCCGCGATCGCGGCGCTGGTGAACGACCCCCAGGTGCTCGAATGCCATCACGTGGCGGGCGAGGATTGCTACATCCTCAAGGTCGCCGCTACCAGCATCGAGAGCCTCGAGGGAGTGCTCCGGCGGATCAAGGAGCCGGGCACGCCGGTCAGCACCAAGACGACGATCGTGCTTTCCTCCGTCTTCGAAAAGGCCGGGATCGCCCCGGTGGAGGACGACTGACATGGCGGGACTTCGTGGCCGGGCGCTGGTCGCCTATCTCCTGGTCTGCATCGTGTGGGGCAGCACCTACCTCGCCATCCGGATCGGGGTGCAGGAGCTGCCGCCCCTGCTCTTCGCCGGCGTGCGCTTCCTCATCGCCGGCGCACTCCTGGCCGGCCTCGTGCGGCTCACCGGCGGGCGGCTGCCCGCCCGGCGGCGCGATTGGGGCGTGCTCGCGGTGGTCGGCCTCTTCCTCCTGCTGGGCGGCAACGCGGTGGTGGTCTGGGCCGAGCAGTTTGTCGAGTCGGGCCCGGCGAGCGTGTTCGTGGCCGCGGTACCGCTCTGGGCCGCCTTCTTCGACGCGATGATCCCGGGCGGCTCGACCGTGTTCACCTGGCGCGTGGGGCTGGGCCTCGCGCTCGGGTTCTTCGGGAGCGCGCTGCTCGCCGGCATCTCGCCCAACGACCTGCTGGGCGCCGACCTCAAGGGGCCGATCGCCCTCACCCTCGCGAGCGCGAGCTGGGCCCTGGGCTCGGTCTACAGCAAGCGCCGCCCGACCGAGAGCTCGCCCTACGCCGCGTCGGCGGTCCAGATGCTGGTCGGCGGCGCGGCGATCACCCTGCTGGGCCTGCTGGGGGGCGAGGCCGCCGACTGGCACACCACCAGCCGCGGCCTGGGCGCTCTGGCGTACCTGGTGGTGTTCGGCTCGATCGTGGGCTTCACCGCCTACGCCTACGCGCTGCGGCATGCCTCGGCGACGGTGGTCGGGACGTACGCCTACGTGAACCCCGTGGTGGCGGTCCTCCTCGGCTGGTTGGTGCTGGGTGAGGCGGTCACCAGCCGCACCATCGCGGCGATGGTCCTGATTCTTGGCGCGGTGCTCATGATCCAGCTGGCCCCCAAGCGGGGACCGTCCCCGGTGGTCACGGCCCCCCAGCCGGTGCGGAGAGCCGCGTGACGGCGACGGCGCCGATGCTGGATCGGCCGTTCGCCAGCGACGACGAGCTGGAGGAGCTGGTCTCGGGCTTCGAGGGCGGCACCCTGCCCAAGCCGCGCTGGACCCACCGGGCGCACCTCGCGGTCGGACTGGTCTACTGCGACCGCATGCCTGCGCCGGTCGCGTTGGCACTGCTCCGCGAGCGGATCCGCCGCTACAACGTGGCGAGCGGCGGGGAGAACACGAGCACCGCCGGGTATCATGAGACGATCACCCGGTTCTACGTCTACATCGTGCGGCGCTTCATCGCGGAGGACGGGGAGGAGGGAACCCTGGCGGAGCGGGCCAACCGGCTCTACCTGCGGTACGGCGACCGCAATCTGCCCAGGCGCTACTACAGCGAGGCCCGGCTCTTCTCGGTGGAAGCCCGGGCCACTTGGATGGATCCCGACCTGCGGCCGCTCGACTGAGCGGCCGCGCCGTCACGACGGTGAGAGGAGCTGCCGCCGCAGCATCGTGAGCTTCCGCCGGAGCGAGCCGTCGTAGTAACGGGTGCCGATCCGCACGACGGCACCGCCGAGAATCTCCGGATCCACCGAGAACTCCGCCACCACGTCCTTGCCGAAATGGCGGCTAAGCCCCTGGCGGACCTGCTCCCGGAGCTTCTCGTCGATTGTTCGGGCCAGCGTGACGCCCGCCCGGATCCGGTTGTGCTTGACGTCGAGCAGGGCCTCGTACTCCCGCGCGATCGCGTCCAGCAAAGCCTGCCGTCCGCGCTTCACCACCGCCTGCAGGAAGAGCACGAAGGGCCGAGGGGTGTCGCGCAGCGCCGAGCCCAGGAGCCGCGCCTTCTCCGCCTTCGGCACCTGGGGGGAGGTGAGAATCGTCTGCACCTCCGGGCTGGTCTCAATCGCCGCGGCGACGGCGTCGAGCAGCTGGCCGTAGAGGTCCGTCTGCCCCGTCTGCTCGCCGAGGTCGAACAGCGCCTCGGCGTAATTGCGGGCGATGGTGACCGGTCTCACGCCGGAGCGTCCAGCGTCAAGAGGTACTCGCTGACGATGCGCCGGTCGGTCTCGGTGTCGAGCCGGCTTCCCACCAGCTTCGATGCCGCGGCCAGCGAGAGGTCCACCGCCTCGCGCCGAAGGTCGGCCACCGCGCGGTCACGCTCAGCCGCGATCTCGCGCCGGGCCCGCGCCAGCAGCTCGTCCTGCTCCTGTTTGGTCTTCTCGATCGCCAGCGCACGCTCCTTCTCAGCCACGCCCCGGGCCTCGGCCACGATCCCCGTCGCCTGATGCCGCGCGTCGGCCACCAGCCGCTTGTGCTCGGCCAGGAGGGCCGCCGCCTCCTCCCGGTCCTTCGTCGCCTGGACCAGCTGGGCCTCCAGTGCCTGCTCCCGGGCTTCCACCGCGCCCAGGATCGCCGGCCAGGCGAACCGCTTGAGGACGAGGAGCAGGAGGAGAAAGACCACGACCGTCCACACCATCAGCCCGCCCTCGACCGTGAGCGGTCCGCCCGAGGCTTCGGCGGCGTGCTCCTGGATCAAACCGGCGGCTCCCGCGTAGAGCGCAACCATCTGCGACACTCCTTGAATCACGTTCGGCTACCGACGGCCGGCGGCGAATACCTCTCACCTCCGGCCGGCGGCGACCGTCGATCAGAAGCTGATCTTCCCCTGGATCAGGAAGGCGATCACCGCCACGAACAGCGCTACGCCTTCGACCAGCGCCGCGGCGATGATCATCGCGGTCTGGATCCTCGCGGTGGCATCGGGCTGGCGCGCGATGCCCTCGGTGGCGCGGCCACCGATCTGACCGATGCCGATGCCGGCGCCGACCACGGCGAGCCCGGCCGCGAGACCCGCACCGATCAGGCCGTAGCCCTTGTCGGCGCCGACCGCCGCGGCGGCCTGGAGCAGGGTGAGCATGTACAGCATGGTACTCCCTCGTCGTTGGCGGGAGATCCGTTTTGGCCGCGCCGGCCGCGGGGACGGACCGCCTCTCCCAGGGGCGATCCCGCCGCGGTGGCCCACCAACGTCCCCGGCCAGGAAGCGGGGGACAGTGGGCGATCGTCCGCCGTCCGGCGGACTACCGGCCGGGGCGGCGCGAGCGCCCGCCGCCCCGGCGTCCTGCCACAGCGCCTGCTAGTGCTCCGCCCGCATCAGCCCGATGAAGACGGCGGTCAGCAGGGTGAAGACGAACGCCTGAAGAAAGGCGACGAACACCTCCAGCAGCATCACCCCGGTGGCGAGGACCGAGGCGCCGATCCCGACCGCCCAGCTCTGGAACAGGAAGGTGAGCCCAATCAACGCCAGCACCAGCACGTGGCCGGAGGTCATGTTGGCGAAGAGCCGAACCGCCAGCGCGAACGGCTTGGCCAGCTTGCCGATCAGCTCGATCGGCGTCATCACCGCCAGCAGCACCACCTTGAGGATCGACCCGCCGATCCCACCGGGCAGCCCGCTGGGTAGATAGAAAATGGTCTTCGCGTATCCCACCGGGCCCAGGGCCAGCATCCCGGTCACCTCGATCACCAGGAAGGCGACCACGGCGAGCGCCGCGGTCACGGCGATGTTGCCGGTCGCGGTAGCGCCCCACGGCAGGAGCCCGAGGAGGTTCATCGCCAGGATGAAGAAGAACAGGGTCAGCAGGTAGGGAACGTATCCGTCGCCGTGGTGGCCCACGTTGGGCAGGATGACCTCCTGCCGGATGTAGAGGGCGGTGGCTTCCATCGCTCCGGCGAAACCCTTGCTGGGCCGTCCCCGGGCCTGAGCCCCCTGGATGACGCGAGCGCTTGGGATGAAGACCAGGGCCACCAGCACCGCCGCCAGCAGCATGTAGACCAGGTGCTTCGTGGGCGACATGTCGATCGACAGTCCGCCGAGGTGAATCGGCTCCCAGCGTGGCAGGTGCCAGACCCCGACCGGGGTCTCCACCTCGTGGGAGTTTGCGATGTGGTGCGGGATGTCGATCTGGTTGGAAGCGCCCTGCGCCTGAGCGCGCCCAGGCACCAGGCCGACGCTCGCTCCCGCGAGGGCCGCCGCCAGGAACACCGGACCGAATCGCGTCATTCCCCGTCCTCTCCGCTGTGTTCCCGCATCGCGACGATTCCTTCGATCACCAGAAGGGCGCCGAGCACCCCCACCATCGCCACCAGCATCGGCGGCGCTCCCGGGCCCAGCACCGGCACCAGGATCAGGGCGGCGACACCCACCGCGCCGAGCCGGACCAGCATCCCGACTCCCCAGACCAGCATGAACCGGTCGGTCCCGATCGCACGCAGGGTAATCCACCCCAGCGGTGCCTGCAGCACCACCCCGGCAAACACTCCCCAGAGCGCTCCGGCGCGGTGTGCCGGCGCCGCCACCCACGCCGCCACCGCGCCGGCACCGAGGCACGCGGCCACGCCCAGGAGGTAGCGGAAGGCGAGGCTCACTGGCTACCGTCCTTGCGGTTGAGCTGGCGGATCAGCCAATACATCGTCCCGCCGAACCCCAGGAACGCGGCGGCGACGGTGACGACCCCGCCCGTACCCAACCGGCGATCGAGCCACTGCCCACCAAGGACGAAAACCAGAAGACTGACTGCGAGCTGCACTCCCAGCCCGGCGTACCGCATCGGCCCCGGGTCCTTGTCGTCGCCGGGATCGGAGTTGGTCACGGGGCAAAAGTACGAGCTTGTGAAAAGTTTCGCAAGCAACCGGCGGAGGTGCCTGGCATGGGTCCCTGATCGGGCAGGTTCGTGGTGCCAGCGGGCCATCCCCGCCGTCGCTGGCGTGCATCCGGTGACCAGGCTAACGTCCACCAATAACGCCGCGTCCGTCAACCCCGCGCCGCCGCGCCCAGCGCCCCTCCCACCGAGCGCCAGTGCACCCATGACCGCTACCCAGACCGCCCCGGCTCCGGCCCCCAACGACCA
>DATCWW010000210.1:0-6780 GCA_036566145.1 Gemmatimonadales bacterium | reverse complement strand
CGAGGGCTCGCCCCCCGGGGCAGGGGTGCCGGGTGACCGAACCCAAGACCGACCGGAGCCGCCGAACGCTGCCGCTCCTGCCGGTGGCGGTGGACGCGCCGCGCTGGCACCGGACCCGGCAGGAGGCCGACCGGCCGGTGGCGGGGGCAGGCTACGGCGACTATGATTCCGGCGGTTTCGTCTTTGCCGGACCGACCGACTCACCGCTGCGGGGCGACACAGTGAACAAGCGGTGGCCCCGGGCGCTTCGCCGGGCGCGGCTCCCGCCCCTTCGGCAGTACGACGCCCGGGCACTCGGCCGCCACGTTCTGGCTGGTGGATGCCGACGTGCCGCTCCGGGTCGTGTCCGACCTGTCGGGTCACTCGACGGTGAAGCTGCTGGCGGATCGGTACTCGCACGTCCTGCCCGCGCATCTGCGGCAGTCGGCCGGCGGTGGCGGCGAGGCTGGCGAAACACGGACAGAACACGGAGAGCCCGAGCAGGGCTGCGACGGAAGTGATGGACCGGGCTTCGGATGATGCGCCGCCCGGTGGGATTTCCTAAACTGTTGGCCGCGTGTTCGAGTCACGCCGGGGGCATCCGGACTCCGCTGGCACGACGATCATCTTCATTCCTTACACGGTACGACATGGCGACGACGGTGGAACCGACGACTCGAGAGCAGACCAAGGCCGCGCCGGGCGCGACTCCCTGGTATCGTGATCGGAACCGGCTCGCGATCGGTGGGGCGATCGCGGTCGTGCTGGTCGGGCTCGTGGCGTGGCTGGTGGTGAGCAGCCAGCGGCGCAAGGAGGAGTTCGCGGCCCGGAGTCTCAATCAGGCGCGGACGGCGGCCGAGGCAGGGAATCTGCCGCTCGCCTCGAGCGAGCTGCAGAAGCTGATCGACCAGTACAAGGGTACTGATGCCGCCACCGAGGCCGTGATCACGCTCAACCAGGTCCGGATGGTGAACGGCCAGAGCGAGCTCGCGGTGGTGGGGCTTCGGGACTTCCTGGCCGCCAGCCCCAAGCTGCAGTATCGGGCGCCGGCGTACGGGCTGCTGGGCGCCGCGCTGGAGAACTCCAATCGCTATCCGGAGGCCGCCGAGGCGTACACCAATGCGTCGAAAGCCGCGGACCTGGAGTATCTCAAGGCGCGCTATCTGATCGACGCGGGGCGGTCGTACTCGGCGGCGGGCAAGACGACGGAGGCGGCAGGGGCTTACCGCGAGGTCGTCCAGAAGTATCCCAAGTCCACCAGCTTCACCGAGGCCCAGGTCCGGTTGGCGGAGCTGACAGACGGGAAGATGTAGCGCCGGGAGGACTGATGCCTGAGGACTGGGCCCTGGACTGAGTCCGGGGCCTTCTTTTCTTGCAAAACCGGGTCTATGGAAAAGCCTACGGGGGCCTTCAGCTGGCAGGTCAAGGACGTATAAGATATGTTATGTTAAGTTGCCCTGGGGATAAGTGTGGAGAACTGTGCTCAAGTCCCCTCCCACCTCCCCTCGAACACCAGCCGGCCCTGGCCTCCCAGCCACGCCTCCAGGGCCCGCCGACCCTCCAGCCGGGCCCGCACCAGGAGCTCCGGCCCGCCGCGGGTCCGGAATCGCATCGGCAGCCCGGCCTCGCCCCGGTCGGCCAAGGCGAGCGCCGCCGCCACGGTGCCGGTTCCGCAGGCCAGCGTCTCCCCCTCCACCCCTCGCTCGTAGGTCCGAATGAGCCAGGGGTCGGCCTTTCCAGCCCCAGGCGCCACGAAGTTCACGTTGGCTCCCGCCGGCCCCAGCCGGGGGTCGAAGCGGAGCCGGCGCCCGCGGCCGAGGACGTCTACCGCTTCGATATCCGAGACCCGGACCACCAGGTGCGGCACGCCCACCGTTCCGGCAACCATCCAGGTCTCGCCGTTTCCAGGACCCAGGCCCGGCACCTCGGCCGGCAGCTCGAGATCGGGCATGCGAATCTCGGCGGCGTCTCCCTGCCCCTCGGCCCGGGCCTCGACCGTGCCGGCATCGGTCAGCAGGCAGAGCGACCCGGGAGGCACGAGGCCGAGCGAGACGGCCAGTCGCGCGCTGCAGAGCGCCGCGTTGCCGCACATCGCCGCCCGGGACCCGTCCGAGTTCCAGAAGGTCATGCGGACCGAACTGCCTCCGGCCGGCGCGAGCACGACCAGGCCGTCCGCCCCGACGCCGTTTCGCCGGTCGCACAGCGCCGTGACCATCGATCCGGTCCACCGTTCCGCCGGGCTGGCTCGGCCGTCGAGCATGACGAAATCGTTGCCCGAGCCGGTCATCTTGAAGAACGCGGTGCCTTTCATAGCCGCCCCACCATGGATTTGAGCCGGAGCCACCAGACCATCCAGATCGCCTCACGCACGATCCGTCCATTCATCTTGCTCTGCCCCTCGACCCGATCGGTGAAGACGATCGGAATCTCCATCAGCCGGAACCCCTTTTTCCAGGCCCGGAAGCTCATCTCGATCTGGAAGGAGTAGCCGTTCGACCGGACCCGGTCGAGGTCGATCGCCTCGAGGACCTGGCGGCGGAAGCACTTGAACCCGCCGGTCGAGTCGCTGAGCGGCAGTCCGGTGACCCAGCGGGCGTACTGGTTGGCCCCGAGCGACAAGAGCAGCCGCGAGATCGGCCAGTTGATCACGTTCACACCCGCCTTGTAGCGCGAGCCCAGGACCAGGTCGGCTTGCTCGATCGCGCTCAGGAATGTCGGCAGGAACTTGGGATCGTGGCTGAAGTCGGCGTCCATCTCGAACACCAGGTCGTACCCTCGTTCGATGGCCCACTGGAAGCCCGCCAGATACGCCTTCCCCAGCCCGCTCTTCCCGGGCCGGTGGAGCACGTGAATCCGGGGCTCGGCGTCCGCGAGCTGATCCGCCAGGGCCCCGGTCCCGTCGGGCGAGTTGTCGTCCACGACCAGGACCTCCAGCCGCGGATCCTGCGCCAGGATCTGGGGGACGATCTGCGGGAGGTTCAGCCGCTCGTTGTAGGTCGGGACCACCACCAGCGCGCGCTCAGGCACGGGCCCGTCTCCGCTGCAACGCGGGCCACGCCATGAGCCCGGCGATCAGCAGCAACGCGAGCCAGGTGATCCAGCGGCCCTCGCGATACGCATCCGACGCAAAGACCAGCCGGACTTCACGAGCGCCCGGCGGGAGCGGCACCGTGATCAGCGTGTGGTCCCCGCGGACCACCGGCGCGGGCTTTCCGTCCACCTCCGCGTGCCAGTCGCGATACCAGTTCTCGGCTACCAGCAGATAGAGCGGACGACGGTCCGAGCCCGCGATCGTGATCCGCATCCGACCCGGCGCCCACTCGGCGAGGGTGGCTTGGGCGGCCGGGGGCTCCGGCTGGGTCCGGAGCGTGTCCGGCGTCAGAGAGGCGGTGTCCGGGACCAGGACCACGGACCGGAGCGGGAAGCGCGGGTCGATGATGGTCGGCACGGCCTGGTCGTCGGGCAGCTTGGCGGCGGCGGGTACCAGGCGAACGTAGCCGGGCACCGAATCACGCTCGTAGAGATGCCCTACGCGTCCCGGGGTCGTCGTCGCGGGTCCCAGTACCTGGTGGAAGCCGGGTACCGTCTGAGAGTCGGGCAGCAGCAGGTAGCGGACTGCCAGCAGGTCGTGCAGGTTCGGGCTGCCCACGTTTCGCCATTCGTTCTTCCCGCCCATGAGCTCGTCGTAGTACCGCAGCTCGAAGCCGTGATAGCCCAGCATCGCCTGCACGTCGTGGGCCATCAGGTAGGAGCCCTGATACACCCCCACATCGAGCACCCGGAACGGCTTCGGGGTCTGGCGGAGCCTGGTGATGATGGGATCGTCGGCGTAGAGGGTGGCGGCCGGCGGCTGGTAGTTGAAGAACTGCCGGTCCACGCTCCAGAGGTCTCCCACGATGACGATCGCGAGGGCGGCGGCGGCACCCAGCCCGCGAAGGCGGTCAGTCGCGACGGCGGCGAGCGCCGCGCCGCCCAGCAGCACGACGACCAGGAGCCGGACCGCGCCTGTCTGAAGCTCGCCCGCGTTGTCCGCCAGTCGTGGCGCCTGCTCCGGCGCGGCGAACAGGCCCGCGATGCCCTGCAGCCCGCCGACCGCGCCGAGCAACGCGAGCACCCCAAGGACGCCGAGCGGCACCCGGAGCTGGCGAAGAGTCACCTGGCGGCGACTCAAGCGCTCCGCCCCGAAGGCGGCGAAGACCGCCACCGGAAGGGCCACGAGGAAGAACGCCATGCCGGGGGCGCGGACCTTCTTCATCATCGGCATCACTTCGTACCACAGCCGGTAGAACGGCGTGTGCCCGCCGAACGCCACGAGCAGAAAGAGCAGCGCGATCCCACCGAGCGCACGAACCAGGTGCCGGCGTTCCCCGCCGCGGACGCCGAGCGCGGCGAGCACCACCACCACCGCGCCGAGGTACTCGGTGTGGAGCTTGAAGAAGTTCCGGCCCCAGTAGTGCTCCAGCACGCCGTTGAACTGGGGGAGAACCGTGGTGACGATTTCCTCGGGCGGCATGGAGAAGCCGGTGGCGTAAACCCAGCCGCCGCTGGGGCCGCCGGCCGCCCGCGGGGAGTACGGCAGATACTGGAGGAACGGCAGCACCTGTATGGCGGCGACGGCGATTCCCAGCAGGACCGCCGCCAGCGCGAACCCCAGCAGCGCCGCCCGTGGCCGGTTGGCGGGTCGCTCCGGATCGAAGAAGACCAGGAATACCGTCCAGAGTCCCGCGGCGACCAGCAGGTAGTACGTCATCTGATAGTGCGGGCTCAGCATGCAGAGCCCGACCACGAGCGCCAGCAATCCGTAGCCGTCGGTGCGATTGTGCCGGATGGCGCGGAGCAGCGCCAGGAACACCAGCGGCGCGAGGGCCGACACAAAGAGCTTGCCGTCGTGTCCCGGCCGGACCAGGGATGCCACGATCCCGGTGAGCTCGTAGGAAAGCCCGCCCACCACCGATCCGACCCATCCGGTCCTGAGTCCCCGGAGCAGGGCGTACATCGTCACACCGGCCAGCACGATGTGGCCGGCGAAGCCGAGGTTCATCGCGGTGTCGATCGGCAGCACCCAGCGGAGCCACGCCGTCGGGTAGAAGATGTCGCCGTGCTGAGCCGCGATGTAGGGCAGCCCGCCGAAGAGATAGGGATTCCACTCGGGGATGTGGCCGGTCTGCCGGAACATCTCCGCCCCGAAGAGCCGGAACCCGTACCCTGCCACGTACTGGTCGTCGCCCAGGAGGAAGCCCCCGCCCAGCATCGGCCAGCAAAGCGTGAGCGCGGCAAGCAGGAATGCGCCCAGCGCCAGGAGGGCCGGTTGGCGAGGCTCGTACGGCGCGAGGTCGTCAGTGGGCGACACGCGGTCTCCCTCGGGAAAAAGCCAGGAACGGGACCGCGGCCCCGAACTCGGTGATCGTCAGCAGCACGCGCGACGCGAGCGCCAGCGCGGTCGCGGCCGCGGGGCCGAGCGGTCCCTGCAGCATCAGAATGAACACCCCTTCGCGAACTCCCAACCCACCTGGCGCGAAGAGCGCGAGGAACCCCGCCAGGTACGAGGCCGTGAACACCGCGACCGCCTGCGTGAGGCCGAGCCGGGTATCCGGCAGCAGACCCCGGGTCAGGCACCAGAACGCGGCGCCATACCCGATCCAGGCTGCCACGTTCGTCACCACGCCGAGAGCGATGGCCGGGCCCGCCGGCACGGCCTGCGACGCGGCCTCCGGCGCCGCGATCCGCAGCACCCGTCTCACCACCGGTGGCCAGAAGAGCAGTGCGGTCCCTGCGGCGCTCGCGCCGACCAGCAGCACCAGCACGGTGACGATCTCCGGGTGCGCCTGCCGCAAGGCGCCCACGCCGCACACTCCGGCCACCGCCGCGCCGGTACCCACCGCGAGCGCCTGGAGGATGACCGCCGACCCCATCGCCGCGCCAGGGGCCACACCGGCGCGCTGGGCCATGACGGCCATGCCCGCCACCGCCCATACCTTCCCCGGCAAATACTTCCCCAGGCTGGACACGGTCCAGATCCTGGCCGCCGACCAGGGGTCGAGCCGCTGGCCCCAAGCGCCGAGCATCGCTCGCCATGCGGCGATGAGGAGCGCATACATCGCCCAGACGAGTACCGCGCTCAGCACCAGCCACCCCGGCTCGACCCGCCAATCGAGCGGCTGGGCGCGAATCTGATCCCAGTTCCGCACCAGCGATCGGCAGGCGAACACGACGATCGCGAGCCCGACGATCCACTGCCCCGCTCGAAACCAGCGATTACCCACCCAGGGCCTCGCGATACCATCCCTCGCAGATCTCGGCCACGTGGTCGGGCGCGAGGCGGGCTCGCCACGACTCCCCGACCAGGCGGCCGACGGCCATCCGGTCGGGGTCGTTGAGCAGCTCCAGCACCGCGTCGCCGATCGCCTCGCCGGACGGGAGGACGAGGCGCCCCGCCCCGGTCGCTGGGACGACGTCCAGCACACCGCCGCCGTCCCAGCATGCGACCACGGGAATTCCCGCCATCAGCGCCTCGGCGGCCGCCAGACCGAATCCCTCCCCCTGGGCGGGAAAGATCATGAGATCGGCGCCGGCGAGATGGAACGGGACGTCGGCCGGCGCCACGGCGCCGGCGAAGTGGACGAACGGCACGATGCCCAGGCGGCTGACCAGCCGCTCCAGGGCCACCCGTTCGGGCCCGTCGCCGATGATCGTGAGGGGCAGCTCGTGCCCCGCCGCGGCCAGGGCGGCCACGGCCTCGATGGCGAGGTGAACCCGCTTCTGGGGGGTGAGGCGGGCCAGCACGACCGCGCCGCCGCCGCC
>DATCWW010000184.1:0-12289 GCA_036566145.1 Gemmatimonadales bacterium | reverse complement strand
CGCCTCGAAGGCCGTCGCGGGCGGTGCCTCGCCCACCGCGGGCTGGGACGACACCGTGCTGCCGCTTCCCTCCGGGTGGCCCACGCGGTGGACCTGCGCGCTCAGCGGCGAGCGCCTCGATGCCGATGGTGAAATCCTGCGGGTGAACGCCCTCTTCGGCCTGCTTCCCGCCGCGCTGCTTTTCCCCGACGATCACCCCTGATATCCGGAGCCTCCATGCGTCTCGATCCCGTCGCTCCCGGTGCCGCCGTGTCTCTCTCCGATGAGGCCGCCCGGCCCGCTCACGCCCATGAGACCGACAAGTCGGCGCTCCGCGACCGGCTCGGCGCCCTCACCGAGCGAATCGACCGGCTTCAGGAGGCCCTGTTCGCGGAAGGGAAGCGGGCCCTGCTGGTCGTGCTCCAGGGGCGCGACACCTCGGGCAAGGACGGGACCATCCGCAACGTCTTCGGCCCCCTCGATCCGCAGGGGGCCGTGGTGGCGGCGTTCAAGGCGCCGACCGAGCTCGAGCTCCGGCACGACTTCCTCTGGCGGGTGCATCAGGCCGTGCCGCCCCGAGGGCTGATCGGCATCTTCAATCGGTCGCACTACGAGGACGTGCTGGTGGTCAGGGTACGTCGGCTCGTGCCGGAGAGCGTGTGGCGGACGCGGTACGACCAGATCAACCGCTTCGAGCAGAACCTGACGGAGGCGGGAACGACCATCCTCAAGTTCTATCTCCACATCTCGCGCGGGGAGCAACGGGAGCGGCTGCTGGCCCGGCTCGACGACCCCGACAAGTTCTGGAAGTTCAATCCCGGCGACCTGGACGACCGGAAGCGGTGGGACGACTACATGGCGGCGGGGGAGGAGATGCTGGCGCGGACCAGCACGGAGACGGCACCCTGGTACGTGGTGCCGGCGGATCGGAAGCCGCTCCGCGACCTGCTGGTGGCGGAGACGGTGGTGGCGGCGCTGGAGCGGATGGATCCCAAGTACCCGGCGCCGGTCGGCGACCTCGATGCCTGGCGGCGGGAGCTGGCCTGAGCCCTAGCTCTTCCCGTCCGGGCCCACCAGCACGTACGTGACGGTGTTGCCCGTCACGAAGAACGGCGCACGAGTGCCCATGTGCAGGGCAAGCGTGCGGGCGAGCCGGGGATTGGAGGCGTCCACCACCACACCCACCTGCATGCTTCCGCTCGGACCGCCGCCGGGGGGCGCGAAGTTCTCCCAGTCGAGCGTGTAGTCCGGCTTGCTGAAGCTGAAGCTCTTGGACATGTAGGGGACCAGCTGCGCGGGCATGAGGCCCGGGCCCGTCTCCGCGGCCCAGGAGCCGGTCTCATAGTAGCCGGTATACGCGGCCAGCCTGATCGCTTCCAGATCACCCACCACCTGGGCCGAGAGCGCCCGGTAGCGCAGGTCGATGTACTTGAGCACCGCCAGCCCCGCCAGGATGCCTATTACCGCGCAGACGATCAGCATCTCGATGAAGGTGAATCCCTTCCGTCCCCGGGTCATGGCGCCCTCCGCGCGATGACCTCGAAGCTCCGGCCGATGAACGTCGCCAGCGCGTCGCGGGAGCTCAGCGTGAGCTGAATCGTGCCCTGGGTGGCCGTCATCTTCCACCCGGTCCCGATCCGGCTGTACTCGATCCCGTCGCTGTACGCGCCGGCCTCGGCCAGGGATTCCGGGAGCCGGTTGTACTGCTGGCGATAGCGCTGGATGTGCTGCGCGGCGTTGGCCATCCCGATGCGGAGACTGGCTTCCTGGACGGCAACGGATTCGGGCGGGCCGGCCTCGGAGAAGAGCCACTCGGGCCGCTCGATGAAGAGGTAGGCACAGAGCACCATCGTGCAGGCGGCCGAGGTCCAGACCCACGGCCGCACCCGCCCGCGCGCGGCCCGACGGGCTTCGGCCTCCCGCTCCTCCGCCTCGCGCGTCTCCGCCTGGTGCTTGAGAACGGTGTCGTAGGCCTCGAGCAGCGCCTGCTTCTCGGCCGAGGCGGTCCGGGCCCCGGGCTGCGGCTGGGTCGGTGCGGTCTCCTGGCTCATGGCATCTTGGCCCTTGGCGTTTGTCGCGCTCAGGGCGAAGGAGTCTCGCCGGCGAGCGCCCGCTCCACCACGTCGGGAAAGGTCCGGATGTCGATCGGCTTGGTGATGTAGCCGTCGAATCCCGCGCCCAGCGCGCGCTCCCGGTCTCCGCTCATGGCGTGCGCGGTGAGGGCGACGACCCTCAACGACCGGTGGGGGGACTCCCGGATCTCCTGCACCAGGGCGAAGCCGTCCCGGCCCGGGAGCTGGATGTCCATCAGCACCAGCGCCGGGGCCGTGCGCGCGATCGTCTCCAGCAACCCGTCACCACCAGGCAGCCCCGTCACCTCGTGACCCCGCAAGGTCAGGAGGGTCCGGAACAGCTTCATGTTGTCGGGGCTGTCTTCGACGATCAGGATCCTCGCCACTGTCTCACCATTAGGGGCAAGAAGTACGCCAGCGTGCAGGCAAATGCCAAGCCGTCGCCCAGGTCAGCTGCCGGGACGCACTCCACCAAGCATCACGACGTCAGGCGCTTAGGCGTCGGCTGACCGCCCGAATCCCGGCCGCCAGGGATCGGGACGGTGTCGGCCTGCTCCGGTATTCGAAGGCGCGTTGAGATTCGCTAGGTATGGCGGTACAATGCGCCCCGTGACGATCTCCTCAGCCGATTGACTCGTGCGCCCATCATCCCTCGCGGTGGTCGGACTGGGTGCCATCGGCGGGTCGCTCGCCTGGCAGGCTCGCCTGGCCGGAGTCGCCCGTGTCGTCGGGTACTCGGCGTCCCGGGCCGAGGCCGTCGAGGCGCTGAAGGCGTCCGCCATCACCGAAATGGCCGACACCCCGGGGCGTGCCGTCCGGGGCGCGGATCTCGTGGTGCTGGCGGTCCCACCTCGGGCGACCCTCGATCTCATCGGCCGGCTCGGGCCCGCGCTTGAGCCGGGGGCCGTGCTGACCGACGTCTGCAGCGTCAAAGGGCCGGTCATGGCCCGCGCCATGGAGGCGGGGCTGACCGCGCGGTTCGCCGGCGGCCATCCGCTCGCGGGGACCCACGATTCGGGATTCGCCGCGGCGCGGCCCGACCGCCTCCGGGGCTGCGTCGTCTACGTGTGCGAGCTGGCCGGCGACGGGGAGCGGCCGGCCCGCGCGGTGATGGGGTTCTGGCGCGAAGTCATAGAGGCCGAGGCGATCCTGATCGATGCCGCGGCGCACGACCGGCAGCTCGCCTGGACCAGCCACCTCCCCCAGGCGGTCGCTTCTGCGCTGGCCCACGCCCTGGCCGAGCGGAGACTGGGCGGTGTGTCCTTCGGTCCGGGGGCTCGGGACACCACCCGGCTGGCGGCGAGCAGCCCCGAGATGTGGCTCGACATTCTGCTGATGAATCGGCCCGCCCTGGACGAGGCATTGGAGCAGACCGGCGTCGCGCTGGCCGAGCTGCGTGCGCTGCTCGCCTCCGGCGACGCCGCCGGTCTCGAGCGTTACCTGGCTGCCGCGCGGGACTTCCGCCGGGGCCTCGACCGGTGAAGGTCGCGGGTCGGGTCCGGGTCCCGGGAGACAAGAGCATCACCCATCGCGCGCTGCTGTTCGCCGCGATGGCCCGCGGGACCACGCATGTGGGCGGTGCGCTCACCTCGCTCGACGCCCGCTCGACGGCCCGGGTGCTGCGCCAGCTCGGGGCGACGATCAGCCCGCTTCGGCCCGATACGGTGGTCACCGTGAAGGGCGCCGGCCGCCTGCGGCGGCCGGCGCGGATCCTCGATTGCGGCAACTCCGGAACGACCACTCGTCTGCTGCTCGGCCTCCTGGCGGGCCACCGCTTCGCGGCCACATTGACCGGCGACGCGTCGCTGCGGCGCAGGCCGATGCGCCGGGTCACCGGGCCGCTCGCGCGGATGGGCGCGCGCTTCGCCGAACGCGGGGGCGACGGGCTTCCACTCACCATCCGCGGCGGCGGGTTGCAGCCGCTGCGCTACGAGATGCCGGTCTCCAGCGCGCAGATCAAGAGCTGTCTGCTCCTCGCCGGCATGGTGGGCGGAGTGGAGGTCGAGCTGCGCGAGCCGCACGGACGGAGCCGGGATCATACCGAGCGCATGCTCCGCGCCTTCGGCTACGCGATCGCCGAGCTGGACGGCTGGCTTCGCTTCCAGCCCGGCGGAGCGATCGTGCCCTTCGATCTCCAGGTGCCGGGAGACCCGTCCTCGGCGGCGTTCCTGGTCGGCGCCGCCGTGCTGGCCGAGTCGGGCGAGCTCGCGGTCACCGGCGTCGGCCTCAACCCGACTCGCACCGGGTTTCTCCAGGTACTTCGCCGCATGGGCGCGCTGGTCGAGGTGGAGGAGCTGGAGACCCGGGTGGGCGAGCCGGTCGGCGACCTGATCGTGCGCCCGGGCGCGCTCCGCGCGACATCGGTCACCGCCGCGGAGGTCCCCGCGCTCATCGATGAGATCCCCATCCTGGCCGTCCTGGCCTCGCGGGCCCAGGGGACGACGGTGTTCCACGAGGTCGGCGAGCTGCGGGTGAAGGAGAGCGACCGGCTCGGCCTCATCGCCGAAAACCTGCGCGCGGTCGGAGGCCGGGCCGAGGTGGTGGGCGACGACCTCCACGTCACCGGGGGGGAGCGTCCGCCGCACGGCGCCGTCCGCACTGCCGGCGATCACCGTCTCGCGATGGCCTTCAAGGTCCTGGGGACGCTCCCGGGCGCCAGGATCCGGATCGACGACCTGGCCTGCGCCGAAGTCAGCTTTCCGGATTTTCCGGCGACACTTCGGCGGGTCGCGGTGGGCTCGCGCGCATGAAGGGCGGCGTCATCGCCATCGACGGGCCGTCCGCCTCCGGCAAGTCGAGCACCGCCCGGGCCGTGGCCGAGGCGGTGGGATTCGCGCACCTCGATTCGGGGTCGTTGTACCGCGGGGTGACGCTGGTGGCGCTCAGGGAGGCGGCTCGCCGGGGTCAGCCGGCGGGTGACCCCCTGGCCGTGGTGGGCGCCGAGACCATTCTCCGCGCGGCCGAAGATCGGGGGCTCATGCTCCAGCCCGACGGGGCGGGGTTCGCGGCCTACCTCGAGGGTGTCCCGGTGGATCCCGAGCTCCGGGGTGCCGAGGTGACCGCGCGCGTGTCGGCGCTGTCGGCCGTCCCGGTCGTCCGGGAATGGATCAACTCCCGGCTCCGGGCCCTGGTCCGCGCCGGCCGGGACGTGGTGGTGGATGGGCGGGACATCGGGACCGTGGTGTTTCCCGACGCGGAGCTCAAGGTGTTTCTGACCGCGTCTGCGGAGGCCCGGGCGGGCCGCCGGGTGACCCAGCGAGGCGGTGAGACCGCCGCCGACACCCTCGCCGCGGAGACGGCCGCCCTCGAGGCCCGGGACCGGGCCGACTCCAGCCGGACCGTCGCTCCTCTGCGGGCGGCCGACGACGCGATCCGGCTCGATACCACCAGCATGAGCTTCGCCGACCAGGTCCGGATCATCGTGGAGCTGGCCCGTCCGATCTTCGGGATCAGAAAGCCCTGACTGGCCACAAAGGCTTGTCCCACCTTGCGTTGACCCCAGCGACCAGTTAACCTTCAAGGCTTGCTCTCCGGGCACCTCGGCTCGGCCGGCGGCTCACATTCCACCCGCGGCACCCTGCGCGGCGGACAACTCAAGGATGGCTTGGCAGCGCATGCTCGATCAACTTCAACCCACCACCGAACAGTTCGCCTCTCCCACCGGTCTCCGGGTCCGCCAGGATCTCTACGACGAGAATTACTCCGACGAAGATTACGAGCGCATGCTCTCGATGTACGAGGGCACCATGGCGCAGATCGTCGAGGGCGAGATCGTCAAATCCAAGGTCCTCCGAGTCACCGACAACGCGGTCATTCTCGACGTCGGCTTCAAGTCCGAAGGCTCGGTCCCGCTCGACGAGTTCAAGGATCCCCAGTCGCTCAAGGAGGGCGACGAGGTCGAAGTCTTCCTGGAGCACCTGGAAGATCAGGAAGGGGCGGTCGTCCTCTCCAAGAAGAAGGCCGATTTCATGCGGGTCTGGGAAAAGATCCGCGTGGCCCACGAGAGCGACCAGCCGGTCGAGGGTACCCTGGTCAAGAAGATCAAGGGCGGCGTGGTGGTGAACCTGATGGGGGTGGACGCCTTCCTCCCCGGCAGCCAGATCGCGCTGCGCCGGGTGCCGAACATCGACGAGCTGCTGGGCCAGACCTACGAGTTCAAGATCATCAAGCTCAACAAGCGTCGCCGCAACATCGTGGTGAGCCGCCGGGTCATTCTGGAGAACGAGCGGGCCCACAAGCGCGAGCACCTGATGAAGGAGCTCGCCGTCGGCCAGGTGCGGAAGGGCGTGGTCAAGAACATCACCGACTTCGGCGCCTTCATCGACCTGGGCGGCGTGGACGGCCTGCTCCACATCACCGACATGTCCTACGGCCGGGTTTCGCACCCGACCGAGATGGTCGCCATCGGCAAGGAAGTCGAGGTCAAGATCCTCGACATCGACTGGCAGCGGGAGCGGATCAGCCTCGGCATGAAGCAGCTGCAGAGCTACCCCTGGCAGAATGTCGCGGCACGCTACCCCGTGGGCACCCGCGTGCAGGGCAAGGTGGTCTCGATCACCAACTACGGCGCCTTCGTCGAGATCGAGCCCGGCATCGAGGGCCTGGTCCACATCTCGGAGATGAGCTGGACCCGGAACGTCCGGCACCCGTCCAAGATCGTGAGCATCGGCGAGACCATCGAGGCCGTGGTGCTCAAGGTGGACGAGGCCGAGGAGAAGATCTCGCTCGGCATGAAGCAGACCGAGCAGGATCCCTGGATGGTGCTGCCGCTCAAGTATCCGGTGGGCACCCGGATCAACGGGAAGGTGCGGAACCTCACCAGCTTCGGCGCCTTCGTCGAGATCGAGCCCGGCATCGACGGCCTGATCCACATCTCCGACATGAGCTGGACCAAGCGGGTGCAGCATCCGTCCGAGGTCGTGAAGAAGGGCGACACGGTGGACGTCGTCATCCTCAACATCGACGCGGAGAACAAGCGGATCTCCCTCGGCCTCAAGCAGGCGGAAGAGGATCCCTGGCTCCGGATCGGCGAGACCTATCCCATCGGGATGGAGCTGCGCGGCCGCGCCGTCCGGCTGATGGACAAGGGCGTGGTGGTGGACCTGGGCAACGACATCGAGGGCTTCGTGCCCATGTCGCAGCTCGGGGTCGCCAACATCGAGAACCCGGGCGACGCGGTGAAGGAAGGCCAGGTGGTGGACCTCAAGGTGCTCGAGGTCGATCCCATCCACCACCGGATCGTGCTCGCCGTCGTGGGCTATCCCGACGAGCCGATCATTCCGCCGGTCAAGCCGGAGTTCGAGGAGACCAAGGCCGAGTAACTACGGCCGTGGGCTGCATGGGAAAAGGGCCGGCCCAGGAAGGGCCGGCCCTTTTCCCGTCGTACCGGGAGGCTCAGTCCACGTCCAGCCGGCGCTCCAGCTCGAACCGGAGGTCGGTCCCGTCGTCGATCTTCTTGTCGTGATTGTCGGTCAAGAGGCCCCAGGCGAGCCCGCCGCCAGCGCCGACCACGGCGCCTTCGAGCACACCCGCGCCCGTCACCGCGCCGACCACCGCACCGGCCGCCGCGCCCACCGCGGTCTTCTTGCCGGTGCTCATGCCGTTGAGGCCGCTGTCGTCGCTACCGCTGTCCGCCTTGGCGTCCGTGGCGGATACCTGGTGCAGGTCGCGGTGGATCTCCACCTCGGTGAGGCGGAGCGTGGCGGCATCCGATTTCTCCCGGCTCTCGGTCAGCCGGACCCTGGCTTCGGAGCCGGCCGGAATGGCCACCTCGCCGTTCACCTTCACGTCGCGCGAGACGTGGGCATTGAAGACGTCGCCCATCCGGTCCTTCTCGATGGGGATCTCTTCGTCCAGCTCGACCGGAATCGCGGTGCCGGCCGGAACCTCGATCCGGGCCACCACCACGGCCCCCGGGGGCACCGGGATCGGCGCGTCGGCGAGCGCGTAGCTGTCCTGAGGCCGGCCCTGCGCGGCGGCGGGCCTCCCGACCATCACGCCGGCTCCGACGAGCGCGGCGGCAATTGCGCGAGTCACGTTCATCGTCTCCTCCTCTGTGAGCCACCGGAGGATAGGCCGTTCGGCCGAGCCCGACCGTCCCGCACGTCGCACCCCGCAGGTGGCGAGCGTCCGCACCTGCCGGTGATCCACGTCACCGGGCTGCGTCAAGCGGCACCGTGACCGCCACTTGCAACGCTCGGTGCGGGTGACACCGGCCCCTGCGGCGGCTATGTTTTCCCGCCATGCCCGACCCGCGTCAGCTTCTCGATCAGCTCCACCATCGGCAGGCCCAGGCCGAACAGGGCGGAGGATCCGCCCGGGTGGCGCAACAGCACAAGAAGGGCAAGCTCACCGCCCGCGAGCGGCTCGACCTCCTGCTCGACGAGGGGAGCTTCGTCG
Source organism: Gemmatimonadales bacterium (assembly GCA_036566145.1). Classification (GTDB taxonomy): domain Bacteria; phylum Gemmatimonadota; class Gemmatimonadetes; order Gemmatimonadales; family GWC2-71-9; genus CAVVWJ01. The sequence continues at coordinate 3,839 of DATCWW010000184.1, read as the reverse complement.
AGCTCGACCGCTTCGTCACCCACCGCTCCACGGATTTCGGCCTCGATCGCCAGATCATTCCCGGCGACGGGGTGGTGACCGGGTACGGACGCATCGACGGCCGGGTGGTCTACGTCTTCTCCCAGGACTTCACCGTCTTCGGCGGCTCGCTGAGCGAGGCGCACGCGGAGAAGATCTGCAAGATCATGGACCTGGCGATGCGGAACGGCGCGCCGGTCATCGGCCTCAACGATTCGGGCGGCGCCCGGATTCAGGAAGGCGTCGCGAGCCTGGGCGGTTACGCCGACATCTTCCTCCGCAATACCCTCGCGTCCGGCGTCGTCCCCCAGATCTCCGCCATCCTCGGCCCCTGCGCCGGCGGCGCGGTCTACAGCCCGGCGATCACCGATTTCGTGTTCATGGTGCGCGGGGTGAGCTACATGTTCGTGACCGGGCCGAACGTGGTGAAGACCGTCACCCATGAGGAGGTGAGCTTCGACGCCCTGGGCGGGGCCGACGTCCATGGAGGCACCTCGGGCGTCGCGCATTTCGTCCACGACTCCGAGCCCGAGTGCCTGCAGGCGGTGCGCGAGCTGGTGGGCTTCCTCCCGCTCAACAATCTCGACGACCCGCCCGAGCGGCCTACCGACGACCCGGTGGACCGGCGCGACGAATCCCTGCTCGACCTGGTTCCCGACAGCCCCACCAAGCCGTACGACATGCACGCGGTGGTGGAGCGGATCGTGGACGACGGCGGGTTTCTCGAGGTGCAGCGGGGATACGCCGACAACATCCTGACCGGCTTCGCCCGGCTGGGCGGACGGCCCGTGGGCATCGTGGCCAACCAGCCCGCGGTCCTGGCCGGGGTGCTCGACATCGCGGCCTCGCTCAAGGCGGCACGTTTCATTCGTTTCTGTGACTGCTTCAACCTCCCGGTCGTCACCTTCGTGGATGTCCCCGGGTTCCTCCCGGGGGTGGCGCAGGAGCACGGCGGGATCATCAAGCACGGGGCCAAGCTGCTGTATGCGTACTGCGAGGCGACGGTACCCAAGCTCACGGTGATCACCCGCAAAGCCTATGGCGGAGCGTACGACGTGATGAGCTCCAAGCACATTCGGGGTGACATCAACCTCGCCTGGCCCACCGCGGAGATCGCGGTGATGGGCGCCAAAGGGGCGGTGGAGATCCTGTTCAAGGACGAGATCGCCCGGAGCGACGACCCCGCGGGCGCCACCACCCGGCTGGTGGACGACTACACCGCCAAGTTCGCCCACCCCTACGCGGCGGCGGCCCGGGGCTACATCGACGACGTCATCGATCCGCGCGACACCCGCCCCCGGTTGATCGACGCGCTTCGGACCCTGCGGACCAAGCGCGACCGCAACCCGCCGCGGAAGCACGGCAACCTGCCGCTCTGACCGCGTGCTCTGGCCAAACCGCAAACGAGGTGGCATTTTAGGGGCTCGATGACTTTCCCCCGACGCTCCAGCCCGCCCCTGCTTCGGGCAACCGGCAGCGCCCTGCTGGCCAGCGCTCTGGTGGCCGGGCCCGCGCGCGGGCAGGCCGCCATCGATCCCAACATCGCGCCGCGTGCCGCCGCCCTGGAGCGTGAGGGCGAGCGCCCGATGGCGATCGACCTGCTGGGCCAGTATCTCGCCACCGCCCCGGACGACGGGAGTGCGTGGCTCCAGCTCGGCCGGTTCTACCTGGCCGACGAGCGGGACTGGCACCTCGCCGGCCATCGGGGCGATCCCGACGGCGTGCTCTACCTCGATTTCGCGGCGACCGCCTTCGAGCAATCGATCAGGCTCTCGGTCGATTCGGGCATGGTCTTCCGCGGCTACGCCGAGGTGGAGCGCGGGGTCATCCTGCTGGAGTCCTCGGGGTGGAACGCCGCCCTGGCCTCGCGGGGGCACGACACCCCGCCGATTCCGCCCTACATCCTCGAGCTCGGCGCCAACCTGCTGAGCTCCTGTCCCACGGGCGGCGTGTTGCTCACGGGCACCGACCTCGAAAGCCTCTCCGCCTGGTACGGTACGCTCGAAAGTCCTTCCATCGATGTCCTGCTGGTCCGCCCCGATCGCTACGCTACCGACTCGCTCTACCGGCTCCGCGTGGCCGAGGCGATGGGCGTGGATCCCGGGCTCCCGGTGCAGCGCGCGCTCGCCGCGGTGGCGCCGCGCCGGCGGCTCTGTCTCTCCCCCGGCGCCGACAGCGCCGCCGCGCCCGCGCTGGCCTGGATGCCGTACCGCCTGGTGCGGGTGAGCGGACCCCCGGGCCCGACCACCGGCGCGCTCACCGTGAGCGAGCTGATCAAGGCGTCGCGCGGGAACGAGTCGCCCTGGGTCGACGACGTGCGCCAGGTCTACGACCGCGCCGCGGCCCACAATCTTCTCCTCTGCAGCAGTCTCCTCCTCCTTTACGGGGACACCCCGCCGGCCGCCTGCGCCCCGTGAAGCGGGTGCTGGTCGCCAATCGCGGCGAAATCGCTCTTCGCATCATCCGCGCGTGTCACGAAGAAGGTCTCGAGGCGGTCGCCGTCTACTCCGCGGCGGACCGGGCCGCGCCGCACGTCCGCGCGGCCGATCTCGCCGTGCCGATCGGCCCGCCCGCGCCGAGCGAGAGCTATCTCGTCATCGAGCGGCTCCTCGAGGCGGCCGAGCGCACCGGCGCCGACGCGGTGCACCCCGGCTACGGCTTCCTGGCCGAGCGCGCGGCGTTCGCCCAGGCGGTGGTGGACGCCGGTCTCGTCTTCGTCGGCCCGCCCGCCGCGGCCATCCGGGCCATGGGAGACAAGACCGAGGCCCGGCGGCGTATGCGGGAGGCCGATGTTCCGGTCGTGCCGGGCGCGCAGGAGCCGGTGCGCGACCTGGGCCCGGCCCTCGCGCTCGCGCGGGAGATCGGATATCCCGTGTTGGTGAAGGCCTCGGCGGGCGGCGGAGGCAAGGGCATGCGGGTGGTGCACCAGCCCGAGCAGCTGGAGGCGGCGCTGCAAACCGCCGCGTCGGAGGCACGGAAGGCGTTCGGCGATCCCAGCGTGTACCTGGAAAAACTCATCCTCGAGCCGCGCCACGTGGAAATCCAGGTGCTCGCCGACCGGGAGCGCACCGTGCACCTCGGCGAGCGGGAGTGCTCGATCCAGCGCCGGCACCAGAAGCTGGTGGAGGAATCGCCCTCGGTGGCGGTCACGCCGGAGATCCGCGAGTGGATGGGCGCGGCCGCCGTCGCCGCGGCCCAGGCGGTGGGCTACCTCGGCGCCGGCACCTGCGAGTTCCTCCTCGCCGCGGACGGCAGCTTCTACTTCCTCGAGATGAACACCAGAATCCAGGTCGAGCACCCCGTGACCGAGCTGGTCTATGGCGTGGACCTGGTGCGGGAGCAGCTCCGGATCGCCGCCGGACAGCCGATGCGGGTGCCTTCGGGCTGGCTCCATCCCCGGGGCTGGGCCATGGAGTGCCGGATCACGAGCGAGGATCCCGCGCACGGGTTCCTGCCCTCCACCGGTCGGATCGAGTTCCTGCGCGTCCCGGGCGGCCCCGGCGTGCGCTGGGACGGCGGCGTCGAAGTGGGCGACGAGATCGGCCTGTTCTACGACTCGCTGCTGGCCAAGCTCATCGTCTGGGCCCCGACCCGCACCGAGGCGATCGATCGGATGGCGCGTGCCCTCGATGAGCTGGTGATCGCCGGAGTCGGCACCAACGTGGGGTTCCATCGGCGGCTGCTGGCCGACCCCGCCTTCCGGTCAGGCGCGATCGACATCCAATTCCTCGACCGCCGCGCCGACCTGCTGGCGCCGGTGCTGGCGGAGCGGGAGGCGGTCGAGCTGGCCATCGCCGCCGCGCTGGCGGAGGACGAGGCGC
>DATCWW010000052.1:0-5451 GCA_036566145.1 Gemmatimonadales bacterium | reverse complement strand
CAGGCTCGCCAGCAGGCCGCGCAGCGTTTCGGCCAGCTCGCCGGCGGTGGCGTAGCGGTCGCCGGGCTGCTTGGCCAGGCTCCGCCGGACCACGGCGACCAGCTCGGGTGTCACGTCGGGCTGGGTGAGCGGCACCAGCGGTGGATCGGTGGTGAGTTGCTGGGTGAGCACGCTCTTGAGGGTGGGACCGCTGAATGCCATGCGGCCCGACAGCATCTCGTAGAGCACGCAGCCGAGGCTGTAGATGTCGCTGCGGCCATCCACCGGGGACGCGGCGGTGGCTTGTTCGGGGCTCATGTAGGCCGCGGTGCCGATGGGGAATCCCACCCCCGTCAGCGTCGCGCCCCCGGCGAGTCCCACGGCCCGCGCGATCCCGAAGTCCGCCACGACCGGCAGGCCGTTCGAGATCAGGATGTTCTCCGGCTTGATGTCCCTGTGGATCACCCCGCGCCGATGAGCATAGTCCAGTGCGTCGGCCACGCCGCACGCGATGGAGACGGCTTCGGCCGAGGCGAGGCGGCCCCGCGCCATGAGCCGGTCCCGGAGCGATTCGCCCTCGATGTACGGCATCACCGAGTACAGCAGGCCGGCGGCCTCACCCGACTCGAGCAGCGGCACGATGTGAGGATGCTGCAGCTGGGCGGTGATCCGGATCTCCCGCAGGAAGCGCTCGGCCCCCACCGCGGTGGCGATCTCCGGGTCCAGGACCTTGACCGCCACCTCCCGCTCGTAGCGGCGGTCACGCGCCAGGTAGACGCGGGACATGCCGCCTCGCCCGAGCTCCCGCTCGAAGAGATAGCGGTCGGAAAGAGCCTGTTGGAGGAGAGGGAGTGGATCGGTCACGCGAGGGGAGGCGGTCTAGCTCATCTCGACGCCGGTGAGCTGGGGTCCCAATCGGGCTCGGAGCTCACTGGCCACCGTATCGGCCGTCACGCTCTTGCGGAGTCGCGCACGGTACTCCAGGGCACCGCCGCCACCGGGCTCGCGCGTGAGCCCGGCGAGACGCCACTCCTTGACCTGCGCGGCCAGCACTTCCTCGACCGCCCGCCGCGCCGCTTCGGGCTCCGGGGTGCGGATGCGGATCACCGTATTGAGCGGCTTCTTCGGCTTGCCACCCAGTGCCGCGCCATCCACCCGCCGCCGTGCGCGATCGGCGAGCGCCGAGAGCTGCTCGGGGGACATCGAGCGGAGGATCTCGCGGTCGATCTGGGCGACGAACGCGTTGGTCCGGTTGGCGAGGGCGAGGGAGCGCTCCAGCCGCCGGGCCGCCCGGGGCCCTTCCAGGTGCGACGGCGCCCGGCCGAAATCGGTGTACCAGAACGCCAGGACCACCACGTTGAACAGGAACGACATCACCGCCGCGGCGGACATGACCTGCACGCCCGCTGCGAGGCCGACGCCGGTGGCGAGGAAGATGTAGACGGCGTCCTTGGTATCCCGAAGCGTGTTGCGGAAGCTGACCGCGGCGACGATGCCACCCAGGCTGAAGGCGAGCGCGACGCTATTCTTGACCAGCAGCACCACCCCGGCGACCACGATCGGCAGGATGATCAGGGTCTGCACCACCGACTGGGTGTAGCCCTTCTTCTGCCGAGTCAGGATGTACACCCAGGACACCGGCAGCATGAGCAGGAAGGCGCCGGTCATACAGAGGGCCGTCGTCAGCGCAAGCACCGCCGGCGCCGGCAGGCCGACCAACCCCGAGTCGAAGGCGTCGAGGAAGTTGCCCGAGGTGCTCGGCTGCTGGCTGAGGGCGTCCAGCCGCTCGGCCGAGAATATGGTGTGGAGGCTGGGAAAGACCTGCCAGACGACGGCCGTCGCCGCGGCCAGCACGACGTAGTAGGCCGCCACCCGGACCACCGGATCGTCGGCCACGCCGGCGAACCTGTTCTTGAGAGCCTGGTCCACGCCCCACCTCCGGGGTATGCCCATCTGCTCATGCGGAAGAGGGAGACGTCTGGGGAAAGATGGGGACCCGCTCGGACCAGTCAAGTGACGCAAAATCATTGGCGAAAGCCCGTCCCGCGTGCGACATTGGAGCTAGCCCCCTCTTCACTCGGTTCCGGCATGCGCCGCTCGCGTCTGGTCTCGCCTACCCTGCGCTCCAGCGATTCCGTCGTCACGACGCGACCCGATGGTTCTTCCGGTCCGCTTGACGACAGCGTCGTCCTCCGGCTCCGAATTGCCGCCGTGGTGTGGGGGGCGCTGTGGCTGATGCTCGGGCTGGTGAACAAGCATCTGATCGCACCCAGCCTCGCCCTGCCTGCCGACAGCGGTATTCCCTGGACGCCCGCCGCCGACGTGCTGGCCGTCCTGTGCGTCACCCTTTCGGCCGCGGTCTTCTTTCTGGCCCCTCGCCTAGCGGACGATCCGAGCCGGCTGGTGAACGTGGCGCTCGGATTCGAGATCGTGCTCGCCTTCGCGATCGCCGTGATCGACCAGTGGGAGCCGAGAGTGGTCGAAGGCCGGCTGTCCTGGATCTGCGTGCTGGTGATCATGCAGCCCGCCATCGTACCGTCGCCTCCGGCGAAGACGCTGGCGGCTTCACTCATCGCCGCGTCGATGGATCCCCTTGGCCTGTACTTCGCCCACCTGCGGGGCGTCGACTTGCCGCCCCTGACGGTGCTCGCGTGGGTCTGCCTGCCGACCTATCTGTGCGCCCTGTTGGCCATCGTGCCGTCCGCCGTCATCCACCGCCTCAGCCGTCAGGTCAGGAAGGCGAGGGAGAGGGCGAGGGAGATGGGGAGCTATCGCCTGGGTGAGCTCATCGATCGGGGCGCCATGGGCGAGGTATGGCACGCCCGGCATCGGCTGGTCGCGCGGCCCGCCGCCATCAAGCTGATCCGGCCCGAGCTCCTGTCGGGCTTCGACCCGGACCGGGAGGCCGCAACCGTCCGGCGGTTCCTGCGAGAAGCGGATACGGCGGCCTCGCTCCAGTGTCCCCACTCGGTGCAACTCTACGACTTCGGGGTCACCCGCGAGCGAGAGATGTACCTGGTCATGGAGTTGCTGGACGGTGTCACCCTGGAGCACCTGGTCCGGCGCTTCGGCCCGCAGCCCCCGGCCCGGGTGGCGCACATCCTGCAACAGGCCTGCAGCTCGCTGGCCGAAGCCCATGGGCGGGGCCTTCTCCACCGCGACATCAAGCCCGCAAACATCCATCTCTGCCATCTCGGGCTCGAGTTCGATTTCATCAAGGTGGTGGACTTCGGGCTGGCCAAGCACATGGGGGCCGATGGGCCGGGGCAGACGATGGTGACCTCACCCGAAGCGGTCACGGGCACGCCGGCCTACATGGCTCCGGAGACGGTGGCGGGCGAGGTCCAGGACGGTCGAGCCGACCTGTACTCGCTCGGCTGCGTGGGGTACTACCTGCTCACCGGTTCGCTCGTGTTCGCGGCGCAGACGCCTCTGCAGATGATCGTGATGCACGCGCAGGCGCAGCCCGAGCCGCCGTCCGCGCGCACGGGACGGGCGCTGCCGGCCGAGCTCGAGCGCCTGGTCATGGCCTGTCTCGCCAAGGACCCGACCCAACGGCCAGGTTCTGCCGAGCAGTTGGCCGACGAGCTCCGGCAGTGTGGCACGGAGGCCTGGAGCCAGGCAGATGCGCGCGACTGGTGGAGACAGTACTTGCCGAGCGAGGCCGGCTCCTCTCCAGCGGAGCCTACCGCCACTCCGCGAGAAGCGTGAGCAGCGCCGGGCCGTAGGCCGCCAGCTTGGCCGGTCCCACGCCCTTCACCGCCCGTAGCTGCTCCGCGCGTTCCGGCCGAGCGGTGGCGATCGCGGCCAGGGTGCTGTCGTGGAACACCACGTAGGCCGGCACCGCCCGCCGCGCCGCCTCCTCCGACCGCCACCGTTTGAGCCGGCCCAGCAGCTCGAGGTCGCAGGATGCCTCCGGCGGAGTCTTCTGGGCCCGCCCACGGCGCGGCGGGGCGGGCACACTCCCCGGCAGGTCCAGCAGCGGACGCTCCCGTCCCATCGCCACGGCTCGACCCTCCGCCGTGAGAGCGAGCACGAAGGCGCCGGGCCGGCCACCCTCGATCCCGCGCCGCTCCAGCAGGCCCTGGTCGGCCAGGGCGCCGAGCAGATCCTTGATGGCGTCGAGCGACTGGTCCGACAGCTTGCCGTAGGTGGGGATCCGGTCGAGCCCGCGGTCGAGCACCTCGCGCACCTGGCTTCCGGCCAGCACCTGCGCCAGGCGCTCGACCCCGAATCGCCCGCTCAGCCGGCCCACCGCGGAGAGCGCGATTCGGACCCGGAGCAGCTCCGAGTCCTCCAGCGCCCGCCTCTCTCCCCGGCCCCACCCCAGGCAGACGTCGCATACTCCGCAGCGCGGTGCCGCCCCGCCCTGCGCGCGACCGGCGAAGTAGTCGTACACGAAGCGGGTACGGCAGCCGCGTCCATAGGCGTAGCGCACCATGCCGTCGAATCGCTCCCGGTCCCGGCGCGCCTTGAGCGCCTGCGCTTCGCCGTCGAGCGGCACCGGGCCGTGCCCGGGAGCCACCTGGGCCGCCTCGGCGGCGCGGAGCAGGAGCCGCACCGCCGTCCCGGTGGCGAGCCCCGCGGCCCCGGCATGTCCCAGACTGCGCTCGATCTCCTCCGCGGCCATTCCGGTGCCGAGCAGGCCCCAGACATCGCGGATCAGCTTGGCCGACGGGTTGGCGCCGGCGAGAAAGAACTCCTGCGTGCGCGCGTCGGCCGGCGCGAACAGCAGCGTGCAGCGCGCGGGGAGACCGTCGCGGCCCGCCCTCCCCACCTCCTGATAGTAGGCCTCGACGCTGCCGGGCAGCTCGGCATGCACCACGAAGCGGAGGTCGGCCTTGTCCACCCCCATGCCGAAGGCGTTGGTCGCCGCGATCACATCGAGACGTCCGGCGAGAAACTCGTCCTGAACCCGGTGCCGGTCGTCGTCGTCCATGCCGGCGTGATAGCGTCCCGCTCTCAGCCCCAGCTCGCTCAGGTGATCGGCCCAGAGGTCCACCGACTTGCGGGTGGCGCAGTAGACGATCCCCGGTGTCCCCACCGCGGCCAGCACCTGCCCCAGCGCGCGGCGCTTGTCGTCGCGGGTGCGGCACCGCTCGACCGCGAGCGTCAGGTTGGGCCGCTCGAACCCGGTCACCAGCTCTACCGGCGACTGAAGTCCCAGCTGGGTCGAGATGTCGGCCCTGACCTCGGGGGTGGCGGTCGCGGTAAAGGCCGCCGCCGGCACGCCGAGCTCGGTGCGGAGCTGGGCCAGTCTCCGATAGTCGGGGCGGAAATCATGGCCCCACTGGCTGATGCAGTGGGCCTCGTCCACTACCAGCCGGGCCGGGCGCGCGCCCCGGAGCGCCGCGCGGAACGCCCGGCTGCCGAGGCGCTCCGGCGCCACGTACACCAGCTTGAGGCTGCCCGCTCCGAGCTCTCGCTCCGCCGCCATGCGCTCCGGACCGGAAAGGCCGGAGTGGATGGGGG
>DATCWW010000125.1:0-12317 GCA_036566145.1 Gemmatimonadales bacterium | reverse complement strand
CGGCCGCGCCGCCCGAGCGCGTGCCCCGAGCTGCGACTCTCCGCCGCTCGGCCACTCGCGGAGCGCCGCGACCAGTCCGAACACGAGCCACCAGGCGCCCGTGCCGAGGCTGCCGAACCAGAGCGCACCGAAGAGGGTGAGCAACAGCGCCTCGCCCCCCCCGAGCATGGCGAGCCGCCGATCCCACCCGGCTCCCCCGCGCGCGATCAGGTCCCAGCCCACGAGCCACACCGTCACCAGTATCCATCCGAGCAGCAGCCGGCTCAACGCCATCGGCTCACCGGATGCCGGGGATGCTGTCGGGCGCGTAGAGCCGCCCCCGGCTCATTACCCGTTCGATCGCCCTGGTGTTGTGGATGTCGGCGGTCGGGTCGCGGGTGAGGATCACCAGGTCCGCGACCTTGCCGGGCGCCACTACCCCGATCGAGTCCACGCCGATGAGGAGCGCGCCGTTGCGGGTGGCGGTCACCAGGGCGTCACCCGGGCTGAGCCCGGCGTGCACCAGCAGCTCCATCTCCCGGTGCAGGCCGTACCCCGGCACCATGAGCTGGTTGGCGGCGTCGGTGCCGGCCGCGATGAATCCGCCGCGGGCGCTGAACTCGCGCAGGAAACGGTCCTGCACCAGCCGCGCGCCGCGGAAAGTCTCGAAATCCAGCCGGGTCCAGCCGGCCCGATCCACCATGTCGCGCACGTTCCATCGCCGCCGTTCGAACTCCGGCACCGCGAGATACATGGAGTCCTGCACCAGGGTGGGATCGTCCAGCCGGCTCATGGTCTCGTGCAGCACCAGGGTGGGCACCACCACCACGCGCCGCTCGGCCAGCTCCGCCGCGACCGCGGCCAGTCCCGCGCTGTCGAGTCCCGCCCAGGCACGCTCCGACGCGGTCCATCCGGCGAAGAAGGACCGGGCGTGCGCCGCGTAGAGCCCGGATGGGTCGGACACCACCGCCTCCGGAATGCCGCTCATGTGCTCGATCGAGGCCACCCCCGCCCGCGCCGCAGTCCTCGCATCCACCAGGCCGAGGTGTGCGCTCACCCGGACGTTGAAGGGCCGGACCTCGTCCATGATCGGCACCAGCAGGCTGCGATCGATCCGGGTGTACAGCTTGAGGAAGTCCACCCCGTCGCTCACCAGGCGGTCTACGGCCTTCCGCGCCTCGGCCGGCGTGTGCACCTCGATGGCGTCGGGGTAGGTGGGCGGCGAGCCGTCGATCATCGCCCCCGCGGCGTACACCCGGGGCCCCAGGCGCGCGCCGCGGTCGAGCTCGTCGCGCAGGGTGAGTGCGCGCTTGAGCGGGCCATGCGCGTCGCGCACGGTGGTGACGCCCCAGGCGAGGTACCGCGGGATGGACCAGCTGAGCACCCCCGCTTGGGGATCGATCAGGTGCACATGGCCGTCGATCAGGCCAGGGATGATCCAGTGGCCGCTCACATCCATGCGGGTCGTGCGGGGTGGCAGGGCGAATCCGTCGGCGCTCGCGACCGACTCGATGTGGGCGCCACGCACGACTACCACGGAATTCGGCAGCGGGGGGCCGCCGGAGCCGTCGATCAGCGTGGCGCCCACCAGGGCGACGCCGTCGGGCGCGCGCGAGACGCACGCCACGAGCAGGCCGAGCGCGAGCGCGGCGAGCGGGCCGAATGTGCGAGAGGGCATCCACGACCGGGAAGAGGTGCTGGAAGGTGGGTGCGTGCCGCAGGTGATGCAAGCGGCTCGCGCGCCGCATGTATACTTGTGCCGATGACCGACCCCGCGCTCGACCCGCCGGACTCGGCCGCTCGGCGCCCGCCGCCGCTGGCGATCTCCGACTACGGACTCATCGGCGACATGCGCACCGCGGCGCTGGTGGGACTCAACGGGGCGATCGACTGGTGTTGTCTCCCGCGGTTCGACAGCGGGAGCGTCTTCGCGGCGCTGCTGGACCCCGACCGGGGCGGCACCTGGGTGGTGCGGCCCGCCGTGCCTTGGACCTCCACCCAGCGTTACCTCCCGCTCACCAACATCCTCGAGACCACCTTTCGGACGGCGAGCGGTATGGTAAGCGTCACCGACTTCATGCCGGTGGACGAGGACGGCCGCCCCTCCGGTCCGCATCCCGAGATCCACCGGCACGTGCGCGGCGTGCGCGGAGTGGTGCCGATGGAGATGATCTTCGCCCCCCGGTTCGAGTACGGCGCCCGGACGACCCGGCTGGAGCAGCTCCGCGCCGGGCTCTTCGCGACCGACCGGACCGATCAGGTGCTGACGCTCTCCAGCGCGCGGCCGTTCGAATGGTCGGTCACGGGCCCGGCCCCGGTCGCGGTCACGCGCTTCCCGCTCGAGCGCGGAGACGCCCGCTGGCTGGTGCTCCGTTACGACGATGACGACATCCATCCGGTGGACCGCTACCAGAGCGCGCGCAAGCTCGACGTCACGGCCGGCTACTGGCAGCGCTGGAGCTCGGCGGTCCGATACCGCGGGCGCCACCGCTCGATGGTTCGGCGCTCCGCGCTGGCCCTCAAGCTGCTCACTCATGCGGAGTCGGGCGCCGTCATCGCCGCCCCCACGACCTCGCTGCCCGAGGCCATCGGCGGGGTCCGGAACTGGGACTACCGGTTCGTGTGGCTCCGCGACGCCGCGTTCACCCTCTCCGCGCTGGACGCGGTCGGCCACGGCGCCGAGGCCGACGCGTTCATGCGCTTCCTGAAGCGGGTCTGCCGGCACGAAGGCGGCGGACACCTGCAGATCATGTACGGCATCGACGGTCGCCGGGACCTGGTCGAGCGTCAGCTCGATCACCTGGCGGGCTACCTGGGCTCACGGCCTGTCCGGGTGGGCAACGGCGCCGTAGGCCAGCTGCAGCTCGACGTCTACGGCGAAGTCCTGGAGACGGCCGACATCTGGCGGCGGCGCCATGAAATGACCGAAGGCACCTGGCGGGTGCTGCGCGGTCTGGTGGAGTGGGTGAGTGGAAACTGGCATCTGCCCGATTCCAGCATCTGGGAGGTGCGGGGCGAGGTCCGCCACTACGTCTTCAGCAAAGTGATGAGCTGGGTCGCGCTGGACCGGGGGATCCGGATGGCCGAGGAGCTGGCGCTGGACGGAGACACCGTGGCCTGGCGGAACTCGCGCGACGCGCTGCAGGCGGAGATTCTCGAGCGGGGATGGAGCGAGGCGCGCCAGTCGTTTCTGCAGGCCTACGACGACGAGGCACTGGACGCGGCGGCGCTGGCCATTCCGATCGTCCGGTTCCTTCCCTGGTCCGACCGCCGCGTCGTGGCCACGGTCCGGACCATCGCGCGGGAGCTCACCGGAGCGGACGGCGAGCTGGTCTATCGCTACCGGAACGCAGACGGCCTGGAGGGCGAGGAAGGCGCCTTCTCGATCTGCACCTTCTGGCTGGCACAGGCGCTGGCCATGATCGGCGACCGCGACCGGGCCGAGCGCCTCTTCCGCAGGATGCTGCGGCACGCCAACCATCTGGGGTTGTATTCGGAGGAGATCGAGCCCGCCACCGGCCGCTTCCTGGGCAACTTTCCCCAGGGCTTCACCCATATCGCCCTGATCAACTGCGCGACGGCGTTTTCCCGGCTCGACCGCAAGGGATGAAACGAACACCGGGCGACCCGCACCAGCGAGCCGCCCGGATGGAATGTGAGAGGTTGGGGCTCAGCGCCGCCGGCGCGACTTCCGGCCTCCCCGCTTGGCGCTCTTCTTGGCACTCCGCCGGGCGCTCTTCTTGGCCGTGCGCTTGGCGGCCTTCTTCCTGCCCGGCCGGCGGGCAGCTTTGCGGGCGGTCTTCCTGGCGGTCTTCCTGGCCCCCTTCTTGGCCGACTTCTTGGCGGCCTTCTTGGCGCCCTTCCTCGCGCTCTTCTTGGCCGACCGCTTGGTCGTCTTCTTGGCCGCCTTGCGTGGCGCCGGGCGGCTCGGCTCGCTGGTCCGGGGCCGCGCGGGCTCCGCGGGCGTCGCTGCGGGCATCGGGGTCACCGGCGCGGGCGCTGGCTCCACCGGCAGCGGGTCCATCCAGCCAGAGCCTGACCAGCCCATCTCCATATAATGAAGGTCGGCCATCGTCGCTCCTTCGGAAAAGCGTGCGGCGAGGAACCCGCCGCCGGTCGCGAGGCGCCGCGCGCCCGCTCATGAGACGAGATATAACTTGCACATCTTCAATCCTTGTGCAAGCCTAGGCCGGGCAACGACCTGAGCGCGGTGGCTCCGGCGATGTGCCCATGCGGTCAGGCGTCAAGTCGTTGCCGACGAACGGGTTCCGCGACAGAGAGGCAGGGCCGCTGCGACCGGGCCCGGCCAGCGGTATAATTACGGCCGTTCTCCCACTCTCAATCCGGACGCCACTGCTGGTGATTCTCCATCCGCACACCCCGGATCGCGCCCGCCGGTCGCCCGCGTGGATCCTTCCCTTCCTGGCGGCCGGGCTGCTCGCGGTCTCGGGCTCGGCCCAGGCCCAGACCGCGACCGAGGTTCAGATCACGCCCGAGACGATGACCCTCGGCGTGGGCCAGCGGCAGTCCCTGTTCGCGACCGCCTACGACCGGCAGGGCAACCTCATCCCTAACGCGCGCTTCACGTTCCTCAGCAGCGATACCCTCATCGCCAAGGTGACCCGGGAGGGCGCGGTCCTGGGGGTGAGCCCGGGGCTGGCCAAAGTCGAGGCGCGGGTGCAGGGGCGGCGGGCGTCCATGGCCGTGCTCATCACCGGCACCGGGCCCGCCGGCGATACCACCGGCCAGTCACCCGCGCCGGCCGGGACGGTGCTCACCCTCGACCCAGCCACCCTGACCCTGCTGCCCGGGGAGAGCGTCACCCTCACCCCCCACGCCCAGCGCGAGGACGGCACCCCGGTGGATCCCTCCCGGGTCGCCTGGAAATCGCTGCGTCCCGAGGTCGCGGCGGTGGACTCGGCGGGCCTCGTGGTCGGGGTCGGACCGGGGCGCAGCATCGTCCAGGCGACGACCGCCAACGGACTCATGGCGACCGCCCCGATCGAGGTCGCGTCCGCCAACATCGCCTTGTCGGGGACCAGAGTCGTGGTCGGGCCGGAGGAAAGCGATACACTGTTTGCCGTCATCCCCTCCCAGAACGGGCGCGCCGTGCATGGCGGCATCCAGTGGCAGGTGCAGGACAGCGCGATCGCGAGTGTCGGGCCCACCGGAATCGTCACCGGCCGCGCGCCGGGACAGACCGAGCTCATCGCGACCGGCTTCGGGCAGGAGCGGCGGGCGGCGGTGCTGGTGCACCGGGTGCCGCAGTCCCTCGTCATCACACCCCCGGTGAGCGCGCCGATCCAGCTGCCGGTGAAAGGCGTGCGCCGCATCTCGGCCGTGGCCGAGGCGGCCGACAGCACGCCGATTCCCGAGGCCCGGGTCCTGTGGACCGTCGCCGACACGCAGCTCGTCGCCTTCGATCCGGTGAAGGGCACGCTCACGGGAAAGGCCCAGGGCCGCACCACGCTCACGGCGGACATGCACGGCTTCGATCCGGTGATCTGGACCATCGAGGTCATTCCCGGCACCATCGGGCTGGAGCGCAGCCGCGCCGGGCTGGCGGTGGGGATGCGGGACACCTTGAATGCCGTCCTGCTCGACGACGCCGGCAAGGCGATCGGACGTCCGCCCGAGCTCGAGTGGGCCAGCAATCACCCCGACATCGTGCGGGTGTCCGCCGCCGGGGTGATCGAGGCCGTCAAGCCGGGCCGCGCCACGATCACCGCGACCGGCTCCTGGGGCAAGGCGGATTCCGCCGACGTGCTGGTGAGCGGGGACCTCATCATCGCCTCGAATCGGGGCGGCGCCTTCGGGATCTACCAGATGAGGAGCGCCGAGCCGACCGCGATGCTGCCGGTGCTGAGCGACACCGCTCCCTCGGTGCAGCCCGCCCTGTCGCCCGACCGCACCATGATCGCCTTCAGCTCCGAGCGGGCCGGCGCGGGGTACGACCTGTTCCTGATGGACACCGATGGGCGGAACCTCAAGCGGCTCACCACCAACCCCGGTACCGAGGGGGAGCCGGCCTGGTCTCCCGACGGGCGGCGACTCGTGTTCACCGGCACGCCGCAGGAGGGCCTGCCGCAGCTCTTCGCCATCAACCCGGACGGGAGCGGACTCCGCCAGCTCACCGAGGGGAAGGGCGGGAGCCACTCGGCCACCATTTCCTCGGACGGGCGGCAGGTGGCGTTCATCTCCTCCCGGGAGGGGAAGCCGGAGGTCTACGTCATGCCCCTGGATGGCGGGGAAGCGCGGCGGCTGACCCGAACCGGGGACAAGGAATCCCAGCCGCGCTTCCTTCCCGACGGCACGCTGGTCTACGTCGTGGGTCACTCCAAGGGCTCCCGGGTCATGCGTACCACGACCGCGGGCGAGAGCGCCGTCCTCTTCGAGACCGAGCAGCCGATCGCGTCGCTCGCCGTCTCACGCGACGGCCGGCGGACCGCCTACGTCACCGGGCGCCTGGCCGATCTGTCCAAGCCGAAGGCGCGCTTCGCGCTGTTCCTGCAGCCGCTGACCGGCGGCGGCGCGCCGGTCGCGGTGCCCCTCAGGGCCGGCGAGCAGGTGGTGAATCCGTCGTTCTGAGGAGGGCGCCACGCCTGAGCGCATGCAGGCTCTTACCCTGACCGAGGTCGGCGGGCTCGAGCGCCTCGTGCTGCAGGAGGTGCCGGCGCCGGCGTTGGACTCGCCTCACGCCGTCCGGGTGCGGATCCGCTGCGCCGCGCTCAACCGGGTGGACCTGTTCGTCACCGGGGGACTGCCGGATCTCCCGATCACCTTTCCTCACGTCGTCGGCTCCGATGGCGCCGGCGTGGTGGAATCGGTCGGCGCCGAAGTCACCGGCGTCCGGCCGGGCGACCGGGTGATGCTCAACCCCGGCGTCTCCTGCGGACGCTGCGCCGAGTGTCAGGAGGACCAGGAGCCGCTCTGTTCCGACTTCGCGATCCTGGGCGAGCACCGTTCGGGTACCGCCGCGGAGCTGGTGGTCGTGCCCGCCGCGAACGTGGCACCGGTGCCGGCGGAGATGTCGTGGGCCCAGGCCGCCGCCTTCTCCCTCGCGACCCTCACGGCGTGGCGGATGCTGTCCGACCGCGCCGAGCTGCGGGCCGGCGAGACGGTCCTCGTCTGGGGTGTCGGCGGCGGAGTGGGGATGGCGGTCCTGCAGATCGGGGTGCTGCTCGGTGCCCGGGTGATCGCCACCAGCGGGTCCGACGCCAAGCTCGCGGTCGCCCGCGGGTTGGGGGCGGCCGTCACGCTCAATCACGGCAGCGACGACGTGGTCGCCGCGGTGAAGCGGGAGACCGGCGGCCGCGGCGCCGACGTGGTGGTGGATTCCGTGGGCGAGCGTACCTGGGAGCTGAGCCTCCGGGCCGTCCGGCGGGGCGGGCGCATCGTGGTCTGCGGCGCCACGACCGGCCCGCGGGCGTGCTTCGACCTCCGGCGGCTCTTCTGGCGGCAATGGAGCATTCTCGGCTCCACCATGGGCAGCCGGCGGGAGTACGCGGAGATCGTGCGTCTGGCGCACCAGGGACGGCTCTGGCCGGTGGTGGATCAGGTGGTGCCGCTCGCCCGCGGCGCCGAAGCGTATGCCCGGATGCAGCGGGGTGAGCAGACCGGCAAACTCGTAATCGAGGTGAGCTCGTGAACGAACTCTGGGAGCGGCTCCAGATCGGCGCGGAGCAGATCGGCAGCGTGGTCCCCGCCCTGGCGGGCGCGGCGGTCATCCTGCTCACCGGGTACTTCCTCGCCCGGCAGGTGCAGCGCTGGGCCGACGACACCCTCAAGCGCGTCGACTTCAACCGGGTCGCCGCCGCGGGCGGGCTCGACGAGGTCGTGGGACGCACCGGCTCGCGGCTCGATCCGGTGCGCGCCCTGGCCAAGCTGATCTTCTGGCTGGTGATGCTGGTGGTGATCCTGCTCGCGAGCACAGCGCTCGGCCTGGAGAGCATCAATCAGATGTTCGGGATGATGCTCTCGTTCATCCCGACGCTCATCGCCGCGATCGTGATCGTGATCCTGGGCATGATCATGGGCGAGTTCGTGCGCAGCCTCATCCTCGCGTCGGCGGGCGGGGTGGCCGGAGTCCCGACCGTGGCCAAGATCGCGAAGGGCGCCGTGATCCTGATCGCCATCTTCATGGCGCTGCAGCAGGTGGGCGTGGCGGAGGAGATCGTGACCGCCGCGTTCACCCTGATCCTGGGTGCCGTCGCCCTCGCGGTGGGCCTCGCCTTCGGACTGGGGAACCGCGACCTGGCAGGCGAGATCACCCGCCGCTGGTACGAGGAGGGACAGCGCCGCGACCGGCGGCGCACCGATCGGCAGGGACCGAACACGCCGCCGCCGGGCGAGCCGCCGATGCTGGACTGAGGGCAAGGGAAGGGCGAAGAGCGAAAGGCGAAGGGCCCTTCGCGGTCTATTTCAGCTTCATCCTCCCCACCGTCTTCGTCCCGTCAGCCGCCTTCACCGTGACATAGACCGCCTCGTTCCGCCCAAAGCCGGCGAGCGCCGTGCCCGTGGGGAAGGTCACCGCCCGATGCCATTTGCCGGCCGAGTCGAACACGTCGTAGGTGTACGCCGCGTTCTCCTCGGCGCGTGGGCGCTGCAGCCAGACCTCACCCTCCGGCCGGCCCAGCGCGAAGTCGAAAGGCGGCTTGGTGGCGGCGAACGGATACTCGATCTGCAGCTCCTGCGGCATTCCGAATTGCTTCCCCCGCTCGCGGACCTGCGCCAGCACCCGGTCCCGGTCGGCCTGGGTGACCGCCTGGGGCGCGAAGTCGTGATGCTGACCCTGCCGCCAGCGACCTTCCGGCGACCGCCAGTCGACCCGGTTCTCCCGTCCCCGCGCCACCCAGGCGGTGCCGTTGGGCAACACGCCGAAGAAGTCGTTCGGCGCGAAGACCTTCGCCGCCTCCTGCACCTGCTCGCCGAACCGGGCCTGGCCGAATTCCGGCCCGACGAGGCGGGCGATCGTGTCCACTCCGCGGTCGGCGAGGTTGATCCGCAGCACCGGGATGCTGTCGGGCCGGACGGCCGTGCCGGGCTCGCCCCCGCCGAGCACGGCCTGGTAATCGATCTTGTAGCCGTGGCCCACCTCGTCATAGGCGAGGACCGGGGTAGGCCCCGCGACCAGCGGAATCGGAAGGACGCCGAGCGCCTTCCCCTGCTCGTTCCAGAGGGTGGTGCGGACGGCGCTGAAGTCCACCAGGGCGATGGTGTCGCCGGCGAGATGCGCCACCCAACCGGGAAACTTGTAGTGATCGGGCGGCGCGTAGGCGGTTATGGAATCCACCCGGGTGCCGAGCGTGTCTACGCTGCCCCCCGCGAGGTCCGCGACCAGGAACAGCTTGTTCCTGGTATCCACGAACGCGACGCGCCCATCCGCCAGCTCCACCACGTTGCTGAGCTGGGCGAACCCGCCGGGCAGTTTGGCCTCGAGGGTCGCGCCGTCCTGGCTCTGGGCCTTGGAGCAGGCGGCGGCGCCCACTGCGGCGAGGGCGGTCAGCAGTTGAGACACCTTGATCACGCGGCGACCTCCAGTCAGGGACCCGCCTCGTCGGCGGTGAGTCGGAAGAGAACGAAGCGGGTGCCGTCGCGCACCCGCTCGGCGACCAGGGCGGTCCGGTCGCCAACGGCGAGGATACGTCCGGGCCCGGGCACCCGGATCTCCCGCAGCAGGCGACCCTGGCGGTCGGTGACGTGATAACGCCGCGACGAGTCGGCCGGGGCGCGGCTTTTCTCCAGCCAGATGTTGCCGGCGGGGTCGGTGAAGGCCGCCTCGAACGGCGGCTTCACCGGCGCGAACGGCAGCCGCTCGGCCGTCGCGCGCAGCTCGGGCGGAAACTTGCGGAAGAACAGCTCGCGGTCGAAACGGGTCACCTCGAGAACGCGATCGGGGAGCGGCTGGCCCTTGGTCCAGCGCCCGTCGGGTGACCGGACATCCACTCGATTGTGATACACCCGCGCCACCCAGAGCGAGCCGTCGGCCAGCACGCCCCAGTGATCGGTCCCGCTGAAGACCCGGCGCTCGAAGCGCCGGCCGGCGTCGCCGATCACCTCGGCCACGTCCAGCGGCGCCAACCGGGCGAGTGTGTCGAGCCGGGTAATCCCGGGGTCGGCAAGGACTACGGCGGCCGAGTCGCGATTGCCGGAGCCGTCTGCTCCTGGCGGAGGTGCGAGCTCGAGGTAGAACCGGCCCGCCTCGTCGCGCCCCTCGGGGAGGGCGCCGCGAGCGGTGGCGGCGGCGGGAATGCTCCGCACCAGATGCCCGTCGAGGCTCCAGATCGAGGTGCGCCGGAGACCCCAGTCGCCCACGTAGAGCGAATCTCCGGCCATGAATACCTGCGCCGGATTCTTGATCTCGCCCGGCCGGCCGAGTGGAGTCGAGCGGTGGGTGGTGAAATCGAGGAGGGCGACCGTGACGTCGAGCGGCGCGACCACCGCCCATCTGCTCCCACCCAGCCACGCGGCGTCGGGGGTCTCGGCGAATCCGGTCGCGATCGTGTCGGCCGTGGGATGGAGCTCGACGACCGGCGCGGGCGGCGCGCTCTCGCCGCAACCGGAGAGCGCAACCGCCAGGGGGAGCGAGGCCAGCCGGAGGCGGGTCGCGGGCATCCCCGGAATCTAATGGCCTAGCGGAGGATCTCCTCGAAGAGCGCGAGGGCCCGCGGGTCGCCGCTTTGCCCCAACCAGAAGAGCGCCGTCCGCACGATCGCGGGCTCCCGGCTGGTGCGAGCGATCCGGATCAAGGCGGGGACGCCCTCGTCGTGCGGACGCTGGGACAGGGCGAACACCGCCTGCTTCCGCACCTCGAGCTCGCCCCCGCGGTCCCGCATGATCGAATCGAGCCCGCGCGTGGCCTCCACCCCTGCCGCGTGCCCCAGCCAGAAGACCGCCTGGCGTCGAGTATCCTCCGTGGCCCGTGGGTTCCGCGCGAGCTCGAGGAGCGTCGGCCAGACGACGGCGCTGTCGGCCATGGTCGCGGCGGCCACCAGGTCCTCGGCCCCATCTCCCGCCGAGACCGCGAGAGCGAGGAGGACCGCCGCCGCCTCGGGCGCGGACACCAGGCCCAGATCGACCGCCCCGGTTCCCGGCTTCCAGCGGCCGCCCACATAGTTCTCGGCCGAGGCGACGCGCCCGCCGCGCATCCGGAGCGAGACCCGTACCGGCCCCCGCTCGCAATCGCTCTCCCATTCGTCGTCCTGATCGTCGCCGTCACGGAACATGATCCCGCGGCCCCCTTCGCCGCAGACCTCCGGCCGGGCGGCGAAGCTCAGGTGGATCGGCCCTGCGCCGGCCTCCCGGATCCGCGCGGCCAGAGTTTGCCCCGCGAGCGACGCCGGAAGAAGGAACAGGGGCGCGGCCGCGGCGAGCGGAATTCGCGGCAGGCGCATGCCTCAGGGCGCCTCGATGATGTCCTGCAGCGCCTTGGCCGCGCGGGGATCATCGCTCTGCCCCAGCCAGAACAGCGCCTTCTTGCGCAGCTCGGGGTCCGGGTCCTTGCGCGCCACCGCCAGCAGCCGGTCGACCGCGGCCGGGTCGTCCGTCTGCGAGAGGACGAAGAGAAGCTGCTGCTTGAGCTCCCGGTCGGTCAGCCCGTCGTACAGGGCTCCCAGCTCCGCCGCCGGCACGCCGGCCTGCCCGGCCGAGAAGAGGGCCTGCTTGCGGATCTCGAGCGGCTGGGTGGCGTCCCGAGCCACGGTGAGCAGCCAGCTCCGGCTCTCCTTGGTGTCCTGCTGCGAGACCGAGAAGAGCAGCTTCTTCCGCAGCTCGGTGCTCTTGATCCGGCCGAACAGGCCGCGCAGGTACGCGCCGCTCTCCGGGTCGTCGCTCTGGCCGATCCAGAAGATCGCCTTCGCCCTGAGCTCCTCCGGCACGTCCGAGCGTTCGGCGTAGCCGCGGAGCGCCGCCCGGGCCACGGGGCTCTCGTGCTGCGACAAGGCGAACAGCGCCTTCTCCTGCAGCCGGCGGTCGGTGGACCGCCGCAGGATCGAGTCGAGCGCGGTGACGGCCTTGTCGGTACCGACCTGGCTGAGCCAGAACACCGCCTGCTCCCGCACCTCGGGATCGGGATCGTTGCGGGTGGCCTCGAGCAGGATGTCCTCGGTGCCCTCGCCCCCGCCCTGGGCGATCAGGAAGACCGCCTTCTGGCGGAGGCAGGCCGAGCCGGCATCCCGGCGCGCCAGGATCCGCTGCAGGATCGGCCGGGCCTTCTCGGCGTCCATCTGAATGAGCGCGTTGACCGCGGCGATCTTGATGTCGTCGTCGTCGCCGTCGCAGTCCTTGCCCCGCTTGCCGTGCATCTCGGGGTCGGGCTCGTCCGGCTCGTCGGGCGGCTC
>DATCWW010000051.1:0-2322 GCA_036566145.1 Gemmatimonadales bacterium | reverse complement strand
CGGGGCCGCCCGCCGAGCGCGAACGGCCCCGAGGGGCGACGACGGCGGGCGAGCGGCTCGCGGCTTACTGGTTGTGCTTGGCCACCTCGGCCAGGCGGCCGAAGGCGTCGGCGTCCCGCACGGCGAGGTCGGCCAGCACCTTCCGATTGATCTCTACGCCGCCCTTCTTGAGGCCCGCGACCAGCCGGCTGTAGCTCAGGCCGTGCACCCGCGCGGCGGCGTTGATCCGGGTGATCCAGAGCGCCCGGAACTCGGACTTCTTCTTCCGGCGGTCGCGGTAGGCGTACCGCATGGCCCGCTCGGCCGTCTCCTTGGCCGCCTTGTACAGCTTGCTCCGGCCGCCCCGGGCACCCTTGGCGGCCTCCATGATCTTCTTTTTCCGGGCGTGGTGGGCGACACCGGACTTGACGCGTGGCATGGATCGCTCCTTACGCCTGGAGGAGGCGGTTCACGCGCGGGAAGTCGGCCGAGCTCACGATGTCACCCTTCTTGAGCCGATTCTTCCGCTTGCGCGTCTTCTTGGTCAGGATATGGCTGTGGTTCGCGTGGAAGCGCTTGAGCTTCCCCGATCCGGTGCGAGTGAACCGCTTCATGGCGGCGCGCTTGGTCTTTTGCTTGGGCATCGTAGTCCTCTCGGTGCTCCTATTTGGGGCGCACGGTCGCAGCCCCGCTTCCACCCATCCCCGCCCCAGGCGCACGGTCGCAGTTCACTCCTGCGCCCCTGCGTCCCTGCGCCCTAGCGCCTCACTTCGGCGCGATCACCATCGTCATGTTCCGCCCCTCCAGCTTCGCCTCCATCTCGATCTTGCCGACGTCGGCCAGCGCGGCGGCCACGCGGTCCAGCACCGCCCTGCCCAGGTCCAGGTGGGCGATCTGCCGTCCCCGGTACATCATCGTCACCTTGACCTTGTTCCCCTCGCCCAGGAACTCCCGGGCATGCCGGGTCTTGAACTCGAAGTCGTGGTCGTCGATCCCGGGCCGGAACTTCACTTCCTTCAGCTGGATGATGTGCTGCTTCTTCTTCGCCGCCCGCGCGGCCTTGGCCTCCTCGAACTTGAACTTCCCGTAGTCCATGATCTTGACCACGGGGGGCCGGGCGGTCGGGGCCACCTCCACCAGGTCCAGCCCCCGATCCTGCGCGGCGGCCAGCGCCTCTTCCACCGGAAGTACGCCGAGCTGCTCACCCTCGGGGCCAATCACACGCACCGGACTGATCCGGATCATCCGGTTGACGCGCGTTCGCTTTTCACGATCGCTTGTGGACAGTGGCCGTGCCTCCATGGAAACGGAAACGGGCACCCTCTCGCTGGAGTCGGGTGCCCGTGACGCCCGAGCCGGACGGCAGACGGCCGTCGGTCGGATTAGCCGGGACCCGGTCGCGCTGCGGCATCGGGGCCGGCAGGCTGAGGGTGGGGGAGTTGCCTCCCCGCTTGACGAAGCCGCAAACCTAGCCGGACGACGGGGGTAGTGTCAACCGCGCGCGGCCGCGGCGCGCCCCGCGGGGGCCTCCACGATGTGGCGCAGTGCCAAGCCTTTGCCCTCGGTCACCGGCACCCCCCAGGCCACCGTCGGGTCGTGCTCGAAGACCAGCCGCCACTCGCCCCGTACCGCGTCATCCAGCAGGCGGCGCTTACTCTCCAGGGTCCGGAGCGGCTCCAGGTCGTACCCCATGATCCACGGGAGTGGCAGGTGGGCCGTGGTCGGAATCAGGTCGGCGATGAACGCCGCCGTCTCGCCGCCGTCCTGGACCAGCACCGCCTGGTGAAAGGGCACGTGTCCCGGGGTGAGCCGTACCGAGATCCCGGGGAGCACCTCACCGTCGCCCTCCAGGAGCCGCCACCGGTTGGCCGCGGCGATCGGCTCGAAGTTGGCGGGCAGGTAGCTCGCCCGGGTGCGCTCGTTGGCCATCCGGGCGAACTCGAGCTCACCCCGCTGCACCACGTAGGTGGCATTGGGAAAGGCGGGCCGCACGTGGCGGCGGGGATCGTCCTCCAGCTCCGGATCCATCGTCGTGTTGCCACCGGCGTGGTCGAAATGGAGGTGGGTGTTGATGACCATCCGGATGTCCCGCGGCAGGAACCCCGCGGTCGCGAGGGCGTCCTCGAGCTGGGTGGCCCCTTCCAGCCCGCCGTTCTCCACCCCGTAGATGTCGAGGAACCGGGCGTCCTCCTTATTGCCCAGCGCCGTGTCGATCAGCACCGGCCCCTCGGGGTGCTCCACCAGGAGGCAGCGCATCGCGAGCGGAATGCGCATCCGCTCGTCGGGCGGCACGCGGCGGCTCCAGAGCGGATAGGGGACGACGCCGAACATGGCGCCGCCGTC
>DATCWW010000115.1:0-13644 GCA_036566145.1 Gemmatimonadales bacterium | reverse complement strand
AAGCCGCCGAAGAGATAGAGATCGTCGCCGACCACGGCGGTCGCGCTCTCCACCCGGCCGGCGGCCGATGGCTCGCCTCCGGTGAATCGAGCGTAGGCCTCGCTGCGCCCAGGACGGCACCCGCCCACGGCCGCCGTCAGGAGCAGGAGCGCGTGAGTCCTCATGGTGCGGAAGGTACGGAGCGCCGGGACCTCGGCAAGGGCGTTCGCATTCCCTCCGTCGCGCTCCTCTCGATGACTCGGCATACCCGCGGCTGGCACCATCCGAGATCACGAAACCACCACTGGCGAGTCATGGGGTTGTCATGGCGTCACGTGTGGCTCGATGGACCCTGATTCCGACCAGGGAGCGGGTCTACCCGGTCGCTGATCGAGGCGGATTCCGCGCTGGGCCGGAGCGCCGAGCTCCGACGCATGATCGCGAACGAGGCGAAGCCGACCGGGAGGTTCGGAAATTTCTCGAGGAGAACAGGATCGGCCCAGTGGACCTGCTGCCTCCCTTGCGGGAGGTCGGTCGCGCGGTGATCGACCCACCGGACGACGACGGGCACCCGACGGCGGCAGGCTATGGGTGATCGCCACAGCAGTCGAGAACGCGATGGGAGCCCCGCGACGCCGGCAACGTGACTGTGGGCTGAGCAGGGGCGGCGTGGGCTACGGGCGCGCGGCCGCCAGTGCCCCCCGCACCGCCATCACCAGCTCGTCCACCGTGTACGGCTTCGGCACTACCGCGACCGCACCGAGCAGCCCCGCGCTGCCGAGCAGATCCAGCTGCTTGGACGAGCCTCCGCCCGACATCGCGATCACCGGCAGCCGAGGGTCGAGCGCGCGTAGCTCGAGCAACAGCTCGAGACCCGACTTGCCCGGCATCTGCATGTCGGTGATCACCAGATCGGTCGGGTGAGCCCGGACGCGGCGCAGCGCGGCCTCGCCGTCCTCGACGCCGGCCGCATCGTATCCCAGACGCTCCAGGAGGCGGACCATCGAGCCGCGCACCTGCTCCTCGTCGTCGACGACCAGGATGCGGGCGGCGGATCCGGACGTCACCGTCCCAACGGCGCGTCGGTCCTTCGGCGGCCCCCGCCGGGTGAGGCGGGCGTACCGAGGCGGAACTCGAAGTGCTCCGGATTCAGCACCCGTTCCCGAAGCTGGAACACAGCTTTGCCGCGCTCCAGCAGGCGGGCCCAGACGATGTCGGTGAGGAGGGCGGCGCGGTGCCATTCACCGGCCGGGAGGCCGGGGTAGAGGGCGCCGAATTCGGGGCGAAGCCGGGCCTCGCGCTCGGCGGGGAGCTGTCCCTCGCTCACCGGCCGCGGCGCCGGGCCACGACATATCCCAGAGCCGCGGCCGACAAGGCGATCAGGGCGACACCGCCCACCAGCCGGAGGTTACCCCGGCTCGGACCGGACTGCACGCCGGCCGCGGTCGCCGACAGCTCGGAGGCGACCCGTTCCTTCCGGTGGAGCCACTCTCGCACCAGCCGGGTCTCAGCGGGATCATCCGAGCTGTCCGCCAGCCGGGAGCGCACCTCGTCCTCCCCGATGTCGTCCAGCTCGCGCCATACCTGTTCCCGAGTCTTGCGCACCATAGAGCCGCTCCTTCCTCCTGTCCCTAGCGCCCGTCCTTGGGCGCCGCCGAGGCGTCGCTCATGCGGGAGAGCGCCTCGGGCCACCCTTTGGGACGTGGCGAGCTGCCGCGGAACTCGAAGTGATCTTCACGGAGGAGCCGGCTGCCGGTGATGACACCGGACTTGGCAGGATCGCCGTACAGGAGGGTGACCACCTGGTTGATCAGTGACTCGACCGGGGTCCAGCTGCCCGCCTCGATCCCCGGATAGAGATACCCGAACTCCGACCGGAGCCGGGCTTCGCGCCCCCTCGGCTCGACGGCCTTGCCGCGCTTCCGTCCGCTCGACGCCACCGTTGATCTCCTCCGTTCACGGGACGAACGCGCCGGATGCAACGCCGCCGCGGTCGCCACTACGCTATCCGAGGTGGGCAGCCATCGCAACCATGTCCACGATGTCACCGGTGTCGGCTCAGGCGGCGGGATGCGACTCGGCGCTAGTCGGCTCGGGGGCCAGCAGCTTGTGCGCTGCCGCCCAGAGAGGGTTCAGCTCGCCCCGCACCACGACTTCGTAGGCGCCGCGCTGACGGGCCGTCTGGCGCATCGAGGCGCCGAGATAGGGCGTGTGGGGCAGGATGGGGGTGGACGGGGCGTGCTCCGCCACCGCCCTGAGGGCGTAGAGCGCGCTGGCGTCGGGCAGCTTGGTGTCCAGCAGCACGAGATCGAAGGTGAACGTGGCCACGAGATCGAGGCCGACCTTGAGCGTGGGGGCCTCGGTCACGACCACCCGGCCCCGCCCGCGCAGACAGAAGAGCTCGGCGACAAGGGTGCGGTCCAGCTCCTCGTCTTCGATCACCAGCACTTGCCAGGAGGTATCCATGGTCTCGTCCTCGGAGGGGCTTGGCCCCCCTCGCGGCCAGAGCCATGCCATCCGTCCGACACCGGCGATGAACCCCGGGGACGAAGAGCCAACTCTTTTCGGGATGGTAATTTAGCGATGCAGATCTGGCGGAATCCAAGTCCGGTTGGCGGCCGGAATTCACCCTTCCCGGCACCTGGTTGTGGCCCCGAGGTGTGGCCGGGGGACCACAAAAACCGTACGCCGACACCCTCGCCCGTGGGCGGGAGCGCCGGCGTACGGGGCTGGATGCCCGGCCGGCCGAGCCGGCCGGAAAGCTCAGGTGGTGAGAACGCTGCCGAACCGCGCCGGGTCGTCCAGGATCCGGCCGGTCCCGCGCACCACCGATGTGAGGGGGTCGTCGTCCCGTCGAACGGGGAGACCGGTCTCCTCTATCAGGCGCTGGTCCAGACCACGGATCAGCGCGCCACCCCCCGTCAGCACGATCCCGTGCTCGAGGATGTCGCTCGCCAGCTCGGGCGGCGTCATCTCCAGCGCTCGCCGGACGGCGTTGACGATCCGGGAGACCGGCTCCTGCATGGCGTCGCGGACGCCCGAGGAGTCGATCCGCACGGTCTTGGGCAGGCCGGAGACGAGGTCCCGACCCTTCACGTCCATCTCCTCCTCCGGAACCAGCGGCACCGCCGAGCCGAGCTGGATCTTGATGCGCTCGGCCGTGGGCTCGCCCACGAGGAGGCTGTAGGTCTTCCGCATGTACTGCACGATCGACTGGTCCAGCTCGTCGCCACCGGTGCGGATCGACGCGTCGCACACGATGCCCGACAGCGCGATGACCGCGATGTTGGTGGTGCCGCCCCCGATGTCGATGACCATGTTGCCCGTCGGCGTCTCCACCGGGAGGCCGACCCCGATCGCCGCGGCCATCGGCTCCGCCACCATGAGCAGCCGCTTCACCCCGGCCGATCGGGCCGAGTCGCGGACGGCGCGCCGCTCGACTTCGGTAATCCCGGATGGGACGCAGACGATCACGGTGGGCTTGACCTTGAGGATGCTGCGGTCGATCACCTGCCGGAGAAAGTGCCGCAGCATCTTTTCGGCGACGTCGAAGTTGGCGATCACTCCGTCCTTCATCGGGCGCACCGCGTGGATCCCGTCCGGGGTCCGGCCCAGCATCCGCTTGGCGTCGAGCCCGATCCCCATGATGTTCCCGGTGGCACCATCCACCGCCGCGACCGAGGGCTCGTTCAGCACCACGCCTTCACCCTTCACCAGGACCAGGGTGTTGGCCGTCCCCAGGTCCACCGCCAGCTCGCTGGCCGGCCGCCAGGTTCTGCGCCGACGGGGCGCCTCTCGCCGGCCGCCATTGTCGGGAACGCCGGGGTCGGCCAGCGGGGCAGGGGCGGACGCGGTCGTCGGCTCGATCGTGGCGGTCACGAAGTGCTTTCGCTGAGAGGAGTGGTGCCTTGCACTTGTCCTGCGCGGGTTGCGTTTCACCCGCACGGCCAGTCGGTGCCCGGCGGTCCGGGCTGGGCGCGAGGGGCGGATTTCCGAGGGACTCCGCGCGGACTCGGCCGAGGCGCCGTCTTGCTGCCGACCCGGAGTGCAAGACTTGATCCACACCGACTGGGGTTGGATGGTGCTCGTCGGAAGCACGGTCCTGCTGCCGGATTCCCGAGGGAGGCGCCTGGCGGCCGCCGGTCTGGGTGCACTGGTGCTCGCGCTGGCGGCGCTGCAGGCGGGAAATCCCTCGGGCGGTCTGCCGGGCGACTTTGCCGCGGTCGAGCTCGCCCTGGTCCTGGTCGGGCTGACCGCGCTTCTCGGAGGGGTGGTCCGGGGGACGCGGGCGGGCCTTCGGGGAATGGCGGCTGCGTCCCTGGCGCTGGTCGGTGTCGTGCTGGCCTGGGGACCCATCGGCACCATTGCCGGCGCGGCGCCGCTGGGCGCGAGCGCGGCAGCGATCGGTGTGGTCGGGGGGGCCGCCGGCCTGGCCTGGGCTGCGGCGCGCTGGCTGCTAACCCGTCGCGGAATCCCGGCGCAGCGGCAGGTGGACCTCGTAGATCTGCGCTCCGCCGGCACGGCCGTGGTTGGTGCCCTGCTCGCTGGGTTCGGTCCGCACCTGCTCGTCGTCGGTCTCGGCGTCCTGATCGCGAGCCTTGCGGTCTGGGTTGGAGCGACCAGGCCGCGGACCGTTCCGGACGCCCTGCCCGCCCTCCTGGCCATCGCCACGTTGATCCCGGCGGGATGGCTTCTCCTCGCCATCGCGGGCGAGCAGGGGCTCGCTCTCGGCACGCTGCCCGATTTACCTCTCAGTCCGGCGGCGGAGACACTGCTCGCGCCGCTACTGCTGCTGGCCGGGTGGTCGCCGGCGGGACTCTGGCCATCGCCGAGGAGCCGCGTCGCGGGGATTGCCGGGGTGGCGGGACTGCTCCTGGTCGCGCGCGTGGTCGGGCCGGCGCTGCCTGAGGGCCTCGAACACTGGCGCCCGCTCGCCTTTCCGATCCTGACGATCGGACTCTGGCAGGGAGCTGTCGCGGGGCGCTGGCCTGCCGTCATGATCGGCGCGGCCATGATGGCGCTGGCCTCCGGCTCGGTGGAGGGGCCGCTGGCGGCGGTGTGCCTCGGTGGGGCGGCCCTCGGGACCGAGCTCGTCCTCCGGGCCACGGGGCGCGAGCTCGCCTGGCTCCGGTGCGCCGCGCTGCTCGCGGCCGGCTACGGCGTATGGCCGGCGACGGTGGCCGGTCTCCGGGCCGAGGTGGTGTATACCACGCTCACCGTCGCCGGCCTCGCCGTGCTGCTCGCCGCCGGGGGCCGCGTTGACCCCTCCCCCGGCCAGATCCATATTTCGCGATTCGATACGTAAGTCGTTTCAGATCTTGAGGGTCCTATTGGAGGAGCAGGTATGGCTTTCACCCTTCCCCCCTTGCCTTACGCCTACAACGCACTGGAGCCGCACATCGACGAGCAGACGATGCGGATCCACCACGACAAGCATCACGACACGTACGTCAAGAACCTGAATGCGGCGCTCGAGCCGCATCCCGATCTCCAGAAGAAGTCACTGGACGAGCTCCTCCGCGGGCTCGACAGCCTGCCCGAGGCGATCCGCACTCCGGTGCGCAACAACGGCGGCGGGCACGCCAACCATACGATGTTCTGGGAGACGATGGCCCCCGGCGGCGCCAAGGAGCCGTCCGGCGTTCTGGCCGACGCCATCACCAAGGCGTTCGGCGGCTTCAGCCAGTTCAAGGAACAGTTCGCCAAGGCCTGCGCCGGCCGGTTCGGCAGCGGCTGGGGCTGGCTCGTGGCCGACAAGGGCTCGCTCGCCATCGAGAGCACGCCTAACCAGGACAGCCCGATCATGAGCGGCAAGGCGCCGATCCTGGGGTGCGACGTGTGGGAGCACGCCTACTATCTCAAGTATCAGAATCGCCGGCCCGATTACGTGGCCGCCTGGTGGAACGTGGTCAACTGGACCGACGTGGCGCGCCGATTCGAGCGGGCGGGGACGCGGTGACCGCTAGCGCCACCAGCCCCACGATGCCGGCGGTCGGCTCGCCGGCGCCGGATTTCACCCTGCCGAGCACCGCGGGCACCGACGTCACGCTCTCGTCGCTCCGGGGGAAGAACGTGCTGATCGCGTTCTTCCCCCTCGCGTTCACCAGCACCTGCACCACCGAGCTCCTCTGCTTCACCGAGGACTTCGGCGCGTTCCGAGTGGCCGACACCGAGGTGCTCCCGATCAGCGTGGACTCGATTCCGACT
Source organism: Gemmatimonadales bacterium (assembly GCA_036566145.1). Taxonomy (GTDB): domain Bacteria; phylum Gemmatimonadota; class Gemmatimonadetes; order Gemmatimonadales; family GWC2-71-9; genus CAVVWJ01. The sequence goes on along the minus strand of DATCWW010000115.1, from coordinate 7,458 downwards.
CTCCGGGAGTTCAAGGCCAAGGAGGGGATCTCGGTCGAGCTGCTGAGTGACTTCAAGCGGGAGGTGGGCCGCCGCTACGGCACCCTGCTGGAAGAGAAGTTCCATACCAACCGGTCATACATTCTCATCGATCGGAACGGCATCGTACGCTGGACCTACGCCGAGGACACTCCCAAGACCCGGCGGGAGAACAGCGAGCTGCTCGAGCGGATTCGCGCCCTGTCGTGATGCGCGGGCAGCTCGCGCTCCTCATGGTGCTCCTGGCAGCTCCGGCCTGCCGCATCGAGGACCGCACCCCGGCCGGCACCCGCCGCGACGAGGATGCGGTCCAGGCGCTGGTGGCCGCCTATGCCCGCACGCTCAGCGACCGCGACTGGATCGGGACCCGCCGGCTTTTCTGGCGGGACGGGAGCTACTCGGGGCCGCTGATCCCCCGCTCGGTCGGGCAGACCCTGCCGATCGATTCCGCGCTGGCGGTGATCGCGCGGGCGGTCGACGGCGGCGACCCCGCCAGCTTCGATGTTCGGGCATTGCGAACCGACTTCCGCCAGGATGGCGACCTCGCCGCGGTGTGGGTCACCCTGCGCCGCCGGATGACGCTGCCCGGCGGGGTGGGCCCCAGCGACCGCGACTACGTCGAGCATCTCGTGCTGCGGCGGATCGGGAACCAGTGGCGCATCCTCAGCGTGGCGGGCTCGGCATTGCCGCGAGGGGGGCCGCGCGATGCCCGCTGAGCGGGACGGACTGGCGCTGGTCGGGGCCGTCGCCAAGCTGCTGAACGCGGGGATGGGAGGCGACGCCACCGTGGCGGCGGTGGCCGAGACGGTCCGGCAGGGGGTCGGTGCGCCTCGGCTCACCCTGTGGATGCGGACTCCCGCCGGCGCCACCTTTCGCCCGGTGTGCGCGCCGCCCTCGCCCGATCCGCCCCGGCCGGTCCACGCGCTCGACGACGCGCCCCTCTCCGATCCCCAGTCGCAGCGGCTGCCCCTGGAGCACGAAGGACTCCGGGTGGGACTGCTCGACGTGCGCCCCGCGGCTGGTGCGCCCGCCGCCGAGGCGCTGCCCATCCTGGCCGACCTGCTGGCCCCGTACCTCGCCTCGTTGGAGCTGTCGGAGGACCTCGCCGGCGAGGTCGCCGCGCAGTCGCGCGAGATCGAGGCCCAGGAGCACTTCATCAGCCTGGTGATCGACACCCTGCCGGTCGGTCTCTACGTGGTCGACCGCGACTATCGGATCCAGATCTGGAATCGGAAGCGGGAGACCGGCACCCAGGGCCTGCGGCGGGGCGAAGTAGTCGGCCGGCCGGTATTCGACGTCCTCACTCGCCAGAGCCGGGAGCAGCTCCGCGCCGAGTTCGACCGGGTGTTCGCCACCGGGGAGATCCAGCAGAGCGAGCTGGAGGTGGCCCACGCCGACGAGGTGCGCCATTTCCGGCTGAGCAAGATCCCGATGCGGCTGGACGGGGACGCCATCACCCACGTGATCACCATCGGCGAGGACGTGACCGAGTGGCACGCGGTGCAGGGCCAGATCCTCCAGGCCGAGAAGCTGGCCGCCCTCGGGCAGCTCGCCGCCGGCGTCATGCACGAGATCAACAATCCGCTGGCGACGATCGGCGCCTGCGTCGCGGCCAGCCAGGGCCGGCTCGAGGACGGCGAGACCGGACGCGACGCCATCGGGGAGTATCTCGAGATCATCGACAAGGAAGTCGAGCGGTGCACCGGGATCGTGGACCGGCTGCTCGACTTCAGCCGCCCCAAGCGGGTGGTGCGGACCGCGGTGCCGCTGGACACGATGGTGGAGGAGACCCTCTTCCTGCTCAAGCACCACCACCGGTTCAAAGGGCTCGAAGTGACGCGTGAGCTCGCGCCCGGGCTGCCCAGCGCCCTGGGGAGCCGGGAGCAGCTGATCCAGGTGCTCATGGCGCTGCTGCTCAACGCGGCCGACGCGATGGAGCAGGACGGCACGCTCACCATCCGCACCGGCCGGGTGCCCGGCCGGGCCGGCGAGATCTTCCTCGAGGTGGCCGACACCGGTCCGGGCATTCCCCGGGAAGATCAGGACCGGATCTTCGAGCCGTTCTTCACCACCAAGCCGCCGGGGCGGGGCACCGGCCTCGGCCTCAGCATCTGCTACGCCATCGTCGAGGCGCACCAGGGGCGGATCGAGGTGGATAGCGCCCCCGGCCGGGGCGCGCGCTTCCGGGTGCACCTGCCGGTCGCGGCGGCGGCATGAAGATCCTGGTGATCGAGGACGACCGCACCGTCGGGCAGTACGTGAAGCGCGGGCTGGAGGAGCAGCGGTATCAGGCCGACCTGGTGGACGACGGGATGGAGGGACTCCGGCTCGCGTCGGGCGGGCGGTACGACCTGATCGTGCTCGACCTCCGGCTTCCGGGGATGAGCGGCTACGAGGTGCTCCGGACCCTGCGCGACCGCGGCACCACCACACCGGTTCTGGTGCTCACCGCGCAGGACGCGGTGGACTTCAAGGTGCAGGCCCTCCGCTCCGGCGCCGACGACTACGTCACCAAGCCGTTCGCCTTCGAGGAGCTGCTGGCCCGGGTCGAGGCGCTGGGGCGGCGGCCGAAGGAAATCCGGGACCCGGTGCTCCGGGTGGCCGACCTCGAGCTGGACACGGCCACGCGGGAGGTCCGCCGGGCCGGCACCCCGATCGAGCTCACGCCCAAGGAGTACACCGTCCTCGAGTACCTGATGCGCCATGCCGGGCGGGTGATGAGCCGCACCCTCATCACCGAGTACGCCTGGGACTATCACTTCGATCCCGGTACCAACATCGTGGACGTGGTGATCAACCGGCTCCGCAAGAAGGTGGACTCGGGCCACGCCCAGAAGCTGGTGCACACCGTGCGGGGCGTCGGCTACGTCGTGAAGGCGTGAGATGAGCACGATCCGCCGGCGGCTCACCTACTGGTACACGGTGGCCCTCGGCGTGACCGTGGTGGCGTTCGGCTCGCTCCTGTACCTCGAGCGGCGGCAGTCCGCGGTGCGGGAGCTGGACCAGCGGCTGCTGCTCGAGGCGGAGCTGGCCGACCGGTGGCTCACCGAGTCGTACAACGTGCTGGGGCGGATCGTCACCACCGACGGGCTCCGTCCGGCGCTGGACCCCGGCATCAGCGCCTACCTCGAGGCGGTCCGCGACTACCTCATCGTGGCGGACACCGGTGGCCGGGTGCTCGCCCTGTCCGAAGTGGCACGCGCGCTCCGGGCGTCCGATCTCGAGCAGCTGACCGACGTGCTCGACTCCCTCCGCACCCATCAGCAGGCCGGCGATCTCACCTTCGGGGGCGTGGGCCCGGTGCGCTACCTGGCCACCCGGGTGGCCGACGCGGGCCCGCAGGTGGGCGGCGTCATGGTGGCCACACCGGTCACCCAGGTCGCGTTCGGGCCGGCGGAGCTGCTCCGCTCGATGCTCCTCATCGCGCCGATCGTGCTCATCGGCGCGGGGATCGTGGGCTACTGGCTCGCCGGCACCAGCCTGCGGCCGGTGCAGGATCTCATGGACGAGCTGGAAGCCATCAGCGACGGTCGCAGCCTTCACCGGCGCCTCGCGGTGCCGATGTCCGCCGACGAGATCGCCCGGCTCGCGCTCGGGGTGAACCGCATGCTGGCCCGGCTGGAGGTCAGCTTCGCCAGCCTGCACCGGTTCACCGCGGACGCGAGCCACGAGCTCAAGACCCCGCTCATGGTGCTCCGGGCCGGGGTGGAGCGGGCGCTGGTGCATCCGGCGACGCCGAACGAGGTGCTCCAATCGCTGGACGAGACGCTGGCGCAGATCAACCAGATGTCGGAGATGGTCGAGAACCTGCTCACGCTGGCCCGGGCCGACGAGGGGCGGGCCCCGCTCGCCGTCGAGGTGGCCGACCTGCGCGACATCCTGGGCGACGTGGCGGAGACCGCCGGAATGCTGGGCGAGACCTCGGGGATCGCGGTGCGCTCGGAGATGCCGGCCACGCCGGTGCGGCTGGCGGTGGATCGCCACCGGATCCGGGAGATGCTGCTCAACCTGGTAACCAACGCGATCAAGTACACCGGGAAGGGCGGCACGGTGGGATTGCGGCTCTCGGAGGACGACCGGGACGTGGTCTTCGCAGTCTCGGATTCCGGGATCGGCATCGCGGCGGGCGACCTGCCCCACATCTTCGAGCGGTTCTGGCGGGCCGACCCGGCGCGCTCGCGCACCGGCGACCGTCCGGGCACCGGCCTGGGGCTGGCCATCACCAAGTGGATCGCCGAGGCGCACGGGGGCGCGATCACGGTGCAGAGCCGGCCGGGTCGGGGGTCCGTGTTTACGGTTCGCCTGCCCAAGGCCGGCGCGCATGCGCTGGTCGGGGGGGAGGCGGGTCGAGAGCCTGGCCAAGCCGGCGAAGGGCAAGGGTAGGCCAACTCCCGCCTCGCCACGACCAGGAAGCCCGGCCGGTTATCCGCCGCCGGGGCTTCGCGGACGACCGGCCATCGCGGCGCTTCCGAGGGGTTTCTGCTCGCAACGCTGGCCCGGATGTGATCCCGGTCACACGCACCTGATCTCCCCATAACAAATCCGCTAATTCGCTTGTTATGGAATTGTCATCTTCGGGCAAAACCCCCGGTAATCGACGGGTGCTAGCTTCTCGCGCACGTTTACCCCTCCCCTGGAGGTTGTTGCGTGTTCGAGAACCTGATCGAGTCGCAAGACAAGTCGAAGAAGTCGATCGGGCAGACGATTACCTCCTTCGTGGTGCACGCGGCCGTGATCGCGGCGGCGGTCAAGGTGACCGCCGCGGGCGCCGAGGCGGTGAAGAACGCGGTGGTCGATACCACCATGGTCTTCCTCAAGCCCCCTCCGCCACCGCCCCCTCCGCCCGACCAGCCGCCGCCCGACGTGATCGTCGCACAGAACCCCCCACCCAAGGGGTTCCAGACGGTGGTTGCCCCCACCGACATCCCGAAAGACATCCCGCCCGTGGATCTGGAGCAGAAGCCCTTCGATCCGAAGGATTTCACCGGGAAGGGCGCCGAAGGCGGCCTCGCCTCCGGGATCGTCGGCGGCACCGGCCCGGTGGACGTCGCGGGCGTCGTTTACACGGAGGGTCAACTGGACGATCCGGTCCAGCCGATTTCCATCCCTACCCCGCGCTATCCGCCGGTGCTGCAAAGCGCCGGGATCGCCGGGTCGGTGGACCTGCAGTACGTGGTGGACACCACGGGCCACGCCGAGCCGAATTCGTTCAAGGTGATGAAGGCGACCCATCCCGCCTTCGCGGAGCCGGCCAAGGAAGCGATCGTCAAGGGGGTCTTCAAGCCGGCCAAGTTCAAGGGCCAGCCGGTGCGTCAGCTGGTCCAGCAGCGCATCTCGTTCAAAGTCGGCCAATAAACCGCGAGGAGAGCCGTTCCGATGAGTCTCGACCTGATTCACCTCTGGCATTCGATGGGCTGGTTCGCCAAGGGCGTCGTGTTCGTCATGGCGTTCATGTCGATCTGGTCGCTCACCGTCATGATCACGAAGTTCGTCCAGTTCCAGCGGACCCAGCGGGAGACCCGGAAGTTCGCCCCGCTGTTCTCGCGGGCCATCCAGGAAGAGAACCTGGACCAGGCGATCTCCCTGGCCGAGAAGAACAAGAAGAGCCACGTCTCCCGGGTGCTGGGCGAGGCGCTGGCCGAGGTGAAGCCGCTGCTGCGTGACCGCGCCACCATCACGGCCGCCGACATCAATTCGGCCGAGCGGGCGGTGGAGCGCCAGATGCTGATCGTGCTCGCCGAGTTCAAGCGGGGCACCGGCATCCTCGCCACCGTGGGCGCCACCGCGCCGTTCGTCGGCCTGCTCGGCACCACGATGGGTATCGTGAACGCCTTCACCGGCATGGCCGCGCAGGGCGCGTCGGGCGGCCTGGCCGGCATCTCGGCCGGTATCGCCGAGGCGCTCATCACCACGGCCTTCGGCCTCATGGTCGCGATCCCGGCGGTGTGGGCGTACAACTACTTCACGACCAAGATCGAGAACCTGACCGTCGAGATGACCTACACGTCGAAGGAGCTCATCGACTACCTCATCAAGAGCGTCGGGAGCGAGTTCGGCCGCTCGATCTTCACCAAGGAGTTCCAGGCCCAGAAGGCGGTCACCGGCAGCGGCCAGATCTCGGGCTGATGGCGGACCGACTTTCACCGGTTTAGGAGGAACGGGCCATGGCAATGTCAGTCGGGGGAGCGGGGCAGACCGCTGTCCGCTCCTCGCCGAACGTGGTGCCGATGATCGACATCATGCTCGTGCTGCTGATCATCTTCATGATCGTGACGCCGCTGATCGCCGCGGGGTTCAAGGCCACCTTGCCCAAGGGCAAGAACCTCGACCCCCGGCCGGAAGGCGACAACGAAGTAGTTCTGGGGATCGACGAGTTCGGCCGGTACTTCCTCAACGGGCGGCCGCTTCCCGAGGGCACCCTGGAGGACCAGCTCCGCTCGATCTACGCCGCGCGGTCGGAGGACAAGATCCTCTACTTCAAGGCGGACAACCAGCTCAAGTACGGCAAGATCCAGGAAGCGGTGGAGACCGCCCGGCGCTCCGGTGTCCGGGTGATGGCCGCCATCACCGAGCCGAACCAGTCGGCCGCGAGCGTCTTCGCCGCTGACGAGAAGAACAAGGACAAGGAGAAGTAACATGGCCGGAGGAGGCGGAGGCGCACGCGGTGAGGTATCGTCCGAGCCGAATGTGGTGCCGATGATCGACATCCTGCTGGTGCTGCTGATCATCTTCATGATCACGCAGCCGCTCTCGCGGATGGCCATCGATGTGCAGGTGCCGCCGCCCGAGAACACCACCGTGACGCAGCAGGCGAACAACCAGATCGTCCTGGAGCTGGGCGACGATGGCAGCTACGCCATCAACGGCCAGCCGGTTCCCAAGGACCAGCTGGACACCCAGATCCACGCGATCTTCGATCCCCGGCCGGCAAAGCTGCTCTTCATCAAGGCCGGACAGAACCGGCTCTATCAGGACGTGATCCAGGCGATGGACGTGGCCCGGGGGGCCGGCGTCCAGATCATCGGCTTCACCCCGGCCGAGGCGAACAAATCGCAGTAGGCCGCCCCCACGGGTCGAAGTCGATGCGCGGGAGCCTTCGGGCTCCCGCGCGTGCTTTCGGGGCCCCCGGCCGCGTCTCCGAGGGGGGCCACGCGGAGGCGGCTATCTTTACCCAGGCACATCGCATCATCCTCGGGGGACCCACGCGCGCGCCGCAGCAACCGCTGCAAATCCTGCTGCCTGGCACCGAACGCCGCTACGGCGGGCTCGTCGTCTCGCTGCTGTTCCACGCCTGCCTCGTGGCGGCGATCATCCTGAGCGGCGACCGGCTCTGGCGCCGCCTGCTCGCGCCGGGTGCGCCGAGCCTCTTCGCGATCGAGGGCGGCGGTGGCGGCGGTGGCGGGGGTCCCGAGGTGCGATATATTCCCCTGCCGCCGCTCC